>JACQUS010000422.1 GCA_016210125.1 Chloroflexota bacterium
CACGCAGAGGTGGGGCGTGGCACACCGCAGTAGGGCGAAGGGCACGCGCCGTGAGCGGGAGTTGGCGCGGCTCGCCTGCGGCCAGCGTGCGCCGCTGTCGGGCGCAGCGCCGGGTCTGCCCGGTGACATAGTGCTTTCGTATGGCTGGCGCTGTGAGGTGAAGCCACGGCGAGACGGCTGGGCCACGCTGCACCGCTCGCTGGCCGATGCCGACGTACTAGCGCTCAAGGCCGACCGCCAGCCATGGCTGGTCGTCGTGCTGCCCGACCGCTTCCTCACGTTGGTGGGTGGTGACACCGGATGCAGGCAGGTGTGAGCAGATGCGAGGACACGGCGAGATGCTGAGCCGCAAGCAGGAGACGGCCATCGCCGCCCTACTGGCGGAGCCCACGACCGAGGCGGCCGCCAAGGCCGTAGGCATCAACCCGGCCACGCTTTGAAGATGGATGCGCGTGCCCGACTTCGCGGACGCGTATCGAGAGGCCCGGCGGCGGCTGCTTGAGGATGCGATTGCCCACTTGCAGCGCAGCACGACCGAGGCGGCCGAGACGCTGCGGCGGAATTTGGCCTGCGGACAGGCGGCCACCGAGGTCAGGGCGGCGCTGGCGATCTTCGAGCTGGCGATGAAGGGTGTGGAGCTGCTCGACCTTGAGGAGCGAGTGGGTGAGCTGGAGGTCGCGCTTGAGCAGCAGAGGGCGGCCAGAGCCAGGAGGAGGTTGGTGTGAGCCTTCGGCGACGCGTACGGGCGTTGGAGCACGGTGTCGATGACGAGGGTGGCCGGCGCTGCCGTGCCTGCGGCGGGCTGCACATCCGGTCGGTCATAGAGCTTGTGCGGGGCGTGACCACGGACTTCGCCGACGGCCCGCGGTGCATATGTCAGACGTGCGCCGCCTGTGAGCCGATCAACCGGCTGGTGCGGCTAGCGGCGCAGGCAGACGCCGAGGAGGCCGCGGAGCGTGCATAGCCGGTGGCGGCCGAGAGCACGCGATGGCGCGCGATGCCGTCCTCGTCGGCCCATGCTCCCTCGCCACAGCGTCCACGACCCCAGGTTCGTGATCCCGGGGCGTGGTGTACATTCGGCGGGCTGTTGACACGAGCGGCCATCGCGTGGTGCCTAGCGGATGGCTCAGCCAGCCCTTTCGCCAAGGAGGGACCAACCGCGATGGTCGATTCGAGCATGACGCTGCTGAGCTTGTCGCGCAAGGTGTCAGCGCTCAGCTAAATTCCCCACGCGGTGGGGTGGTGTGATCAGCTAATTCCCCACCATCGTGGTCACGGAATTCCCCAGCGACGTGATCACGTGTCTCCCCAGGCGAGCGAGTGCCCAGCGAGCCGATAGTTGGCCCGACTTCCGACGGGAGGCGGGCCGATGGGTAGGAGGACGTTCGCTGTGCGCGACCTTGCTGAAATCCTCGAACACTGGCATCGTGTCCGACCCTTGCAGGCCGTGGCGCAGAGCCTGGGGGTGGACCGCAAGACGGTCCGCAAGTACGCCGCGCTCGCGCGGGCTGCTGGTTTTCAGCCCGGTGAGGGGCACGGCCCGCCGGAAGGCTGGGCCGTGTGGCTGGACCAGCGCTACCCCGGGCTGCGTGCGGGCGTGCGCCGCGGCCCAGCCACGGACGAGCAGGACGCCGTGCAGGCCGAGATCGTGGCCTTGCTCGAACACGTTTGCCCCACGACCGCCTGGCGGCGGCTGCGTCACGAGCGGGGCCTGCGGGCATCGCTGGCCAGTTTTCGCCGCTACGTGCAGCGCTTGCTCCCCGCGTGCCAGGAACGGCCCCGGCTCACGGTGCGGCGGCCAGAGCCACCGCCCGGTGAGGAAGCGCAGGTGGACTATGGCTTCTTGGGCTTGTGGCCCGACCCGTGGACCGGCACGCGCCGCGCCATGCACGTCTTCGCCCTGGTGCTCTCCCACAGCCGCCACCTCTTCGCCCAGGCGGTGTGCCGCATGGATCAGCAGGCATGGCTGGAGAGCCACAGCGCGGCGTTCGCCTTCTTCGGCGGCGTCCCCCAGCGCATTGTGCCAGACAACCTCAAGACCGGCGTCCTGCGGCCCGACCTCTACGATCCACGCTTCAATCGCGGCTACGAGGAGCTGGCGCACCGCTACGGCTTCCTGATTGATCCGGCCCGGGCGGGCAAACCCCGGGACAAGGCGCGCGTCGAGCGGGTGCTGCCGTTCATCCGCAACGATTTCTGGCGTGGGCGCAGCTTCGCTAGCCTGGCAGAGATCAATGGCGCCCTGGAGCGCTGGTGTCTGGCGGTGGCGGGCCAGCGCCTCCACGGCACCACCCGCCAGCGTCCGCTGGAGGTCTTCCAGCGCGTCGAGCAGGCCGCGTTGCGGCCCCTGCCGCCGACGCCCTTCGAGTTCGCCACATGGACCAGCGCCAAGGTCGCGCGGGACTGCCACCTCCAGGTCGCCGGCGCTTGGTACTCGGTGCCCTACCCCTACGTGGGTCAGACCGTGGCCGTGCGCCTGAGTGCGCGCCTGGTGCAGTGCTACCGGGACTACCAGCACATCAAGACGCACGTGCGCGTGGCCAAAGGCCAGCGCAGCACCGACTGGACCGACTATCCACCGGAGCAGGCCGCGTTCTTCCAGCGCACCCCGGCCTGGTGTCGCCAGCAGGCCCAGGTGCTCGGCCCGGCCGTTGGCCAGGCGGTCGAGGCGCTGCTGGCGGTGCACGCCCTGCACCATCTGCGGCAAGCCCAGGGCATCCTGCGCTTGGCCGAGCGCTATGGCCCAGCGCGGCTCGACGCGGCCTGTGCACGGGCGCTGGCCTTCGGCGATCCGAGCTACCGGACGATCAAGACGATCCTCGAGCGCGGGCTCGACCGCCACGCGGAGGGGCCACCAGCCCAGGCACGGCTGGCCGGTGCCTTCCTGCGCGGGCCGGCCGAACTCTTCGCCGTGGTCAGCGCGGAGGGACACCCGTGACCCAGCCCCATCACCTGCAGCACAAGCTCAAGGCGCTCAAGCTCAGCGGCATGCTCGACGGCTTGGAACACCGCATCGCCCAGGCCGAGCGTGAGCAGCTTGGCTTCCGCGACTTCCTCGAACTGCTGCTCGAAGACGAGATCGCGCGCCGGGCGCAGAAGAGCCTGGCGGCCAGGATCACGCGCGCGCGGTTTGCGGCCATCAAGACCTTCGAGGAGTTCGACCTTGGGGCCACGCCTGGTCTGCCGGTCCAGCAGATCCGTGATCTCGCAAGCTGCCCGTTCATCGAGACGCGGGCTTCGGTCTTGATCTGCGGGCCGGTGGGCGTGGGCAAGACACACATTGCCAGGCCTTCGGCGTGGAGGCGTGCCGCCGGGGCTACACGGTGCTCTTCACCAAGGCCACGCGCTTGCTGCGTGACCTCGCCGGTGGCCGCGCCGATGGCACGTGGGACCAGCGGCTCCGTCACTACCTCAAGCCGGATCTCCTCATCGTCGACGACTTCGCCGTGAAGGAGTTCACGGTGGCTCAGGCGGAGGACCTCTACGAGCTGATCGACGAGCGCGTGGGCCGCCGCTCGCTCGTCGTGACCTCGAACCGCAGTCCACAGGACTGGTATGCGCTCTTTCCGAATCCGGTCTTGGCCGAGAGTGCGCTGGATCGCCTGGTCAATGCGGCACACCACCTGACGCTGACGGGCCAAAGCTATCAGCCACGATTGCGGCCAGGACCGACCCACGCGGTTGTGAAGGGGGTGAGAGCAGGCTAACATACCGGCGACGTGGCGCTCGCTCACCTGGGGAATTAGGTGAACACGTGGGTGGGGAATTATCCTGACGCTCGACACAGAGCGCCTCGGAGATCAGGAGGGTGAAAAGCACTGCCGGAACGCTTCAACCAACTCAAAGGGAGAACCGCGTTTGAGGATCAGTCCGCTGACGATGAGATTGGTATCAACGACGGCTCTTACAGCAGCTTGCAGAAGACTTGAGCTGTTGGCGCAGTCGCCCGGTAGGGGCGAATTTGAAACCCGCCCCTACACAAGGCTCAACACTACTGCACGCCGCAATAGTGGCGCTGCTGCGACAGCCGCTTGCCGCAGTTGACACGAGTGCGGCGGAGAGGTAGCGTGTCGGCAGTGCCGATGGAGCGGCTTGAACTGTTGCGCCGAACGGGGAGAAGCAGCCCAGCGATGGTGTGGGCGTGTGACAAACCTGGAGATTCGGCTGCTTGGCCCACCGGACGTCAAATCAGGCGGCGGGCCGGTCCTCATCCCACGCCGGCGGACGCGCGCGCTGCTCTTCTACCTGGCTGCCACGCGCTGCGCGCATTCGCGGGCGCACCTGGCCACGAGGTTCTGGGGCGACGCTTCGGATCGGGAAGCCGGCCGCAGCCTGAGCGATACGCTGTACCGGCTCCGCGAAGCACTTAGCCAGCCAGCTTGCATCGCCACACGCGGCGACCAAATTTGGCTGGACCGCGAGACCGGCTGCTGGGTTGATCTCGTGGCATTCGAGACCCGGCTCGCTGCCGCCCGCCGTGCGGGAGCTTCGCATGAAGCGGCCTCCCAGGCGCTGGAAAGCGCAACTGATCTGTGGCGTGGCACCTTGCTGGAGGGCTTCGACCTTCCTGACTGTCCCGAGTTCGAGGACTGGCTGGCGCTGGAGCGTCAGCGCGTGGAAACCCTTTACCTCGACGCGCTCGCGGAGCTCTGCGAACGCCACACGCGCGCCGGCTCCCCGGAGCGTGCCCTGCATGCTGCTGAACGGCTCCTCCACGCCGACCCGCTGCGAGAGGATGCGCACCGCTGGCTGATGCGCCTGCGTGCGGCGAGCGGCAATCGGGCCGTGGCCTTGCGCCAGTATGAGCTGGCCCGGGCGGTGCTCGAGCGCGAGCTTGGCGTTGCCCCCGCGCCGGAGACCGAGACGTTGCGCAACCAGATCGCGCGTGGCGAGATCACTGCGGCGCCGGGCGCGTCGGAGGCCGCAGCGATGATCCCCGCTCCGGCCGTCCCTCCGACTCGCCTACGCGCCAGCCCGGCGCTCCCGCTGATCGGCCGGGACGGCACGCTTGAGGTGCTGCGTGCCCACCTTGAGGCCGCCCGCGGCGGCTCCGGGAAGACGGTCCTCGTGAGCGGCGAGGCAGGAATCGGTAAGAGCCGTCTGCTCAGCGAGCTGCTGAGCGGCGCTGCGGCCGACGTGCGGGTCCTGAGCGCAGGCTGCCACGAGACTAGCCGCGACATGGCTTTCCAACCGTTGATCGAAGCGCTCCGGGCAGCAGTCCGGCCGGCGGAGTTCGCCACCCTTGGCCTGCCACCCCTCCTTTGGCAGCAGCTCTGTCGTCTGCTGCCGGAGCTGTCGGCGGCGACGGCGTCGATCTCCGATGTATCGCCGCCGGCACCAGCCTTGCCCGGCTGGGCGCGCGGGCAGCTGTTCGAGGCGCTCGCCCGGGTGCTGGTGGCACTCGCCCGCCGCATGGCACTGGTCCTTGCGCTGGACGACTTGCACGATGCCGACGAAGCGACGCTGCTCTTCCTGGCCTATCTGGACCGCCGCCTGGCCAGCCAGCGCATCCTGGTCGTCGGCACGTACCGCGACGACGAGGCCGGGCGGGTGCTTCGCCAGACGGTCCGCGAGCTGGCACGCCAGGGGCTCGTGGCCCAGGTGTTGCTCGAACGGCTCAGCTCCGATGAGACCGTCCGGCTCGTGGCGCAGTTGGCCGGCGGGCATCCGAACAGTGAGTCACTCGGGCGCATGCTCCACCAGGAGAGTGCTGGCAACCCCCTATTCATCACCGAGATGTTGCACAGCCTCGGCGAGGCCGGCTTCCTGCGGCATGACGCGCAAGGGTACCTGATTCCTCCCGACCCGGCCACCTTCTCCCAATCGGCTGTGGCCTTGCCGCGGTCTCTGCGCGATCTCATCGCCGGGCGCCTGGTGCGTCTGAGCGCCGCGGCGCGCCAGGCCCTGGCAGTGGCAGCGACCCTCGGCCCTGATCTCGACGACGACCTGCTGCAGCGGACGATCGGCTGGGACGAGGAGCAGACTGTGGCTGCGCTGGAGGAACTCTTGCAGGCTCATCTGCTCGTCGAGGCCCCTGGTGGCTCCTACCGCTTCAGCCATGAAAAGATCCGTGGGGTCGCCTACGCCGATCTGGCCGAGGCGCGACGGACGCTGCTCCACCGCCGCGCGGGTGAGGCGCTAGCGGCGCGACACGCGGCACCAGACCTGCTCGCCTACCATTTCGCCCGCGGCAAGGCCTGGCGACGCGCGCACCAGTACGCCGTGGTCGCCGCCGAGCGCGCCGTCGAGGCCCACGCCAATCGAGAAGCGACGGTGCACTACACCACCGCGCTCGAAGCAGCCACGCATCTCTCCGGTGAGGTCGAGCCGAGCCGCCTAGCCGCCATCCACGAGGCGCGAGGCCGCGTCTGGCTCGGGATGAGCGAGTATGCCGCGGCGATCGACGACTTCGAGCGGGCGCTGGAGGAGGCGCGCCGGGCCGGAGACGAGAGGCGGGCGCTATCGGCGCAGCGCTATCTGGCGCTCGCCCGCTTCTGGCACCACGAACCCGCCGCGCGGGCGCTGGGCTATGCCGAAGGCGCACTCGCCGAGGCGCGACGGCTGGGGGACCGACACGAGGTAGCCGCCTGCTCGGCGGTGCTCGCGGCCATCCTGGTGACGCGCGGGCGACTGCGGGAGGGCATCTCCCGCGTGGAGGAGGCCATCCGGGTGGGGCGAGAGACGGGCGACGACTACCTGGTGGCCGACGCCGTCGGCACGCTGGGCATGGCCCACGGCTGGCGCGGGAGCTTCCACCAAGCCCGCTCAGAGCTGGCGCAGTCGCTGGAGCTGGCGCGGGTGCGGCATTGGGGGCTGCTGATCCCGCGAGCGCTGTTCTTCACCGGACTCAACACGGCCATGGCCGGAGACTACCAGGCCGCGCTCGACTTCCTGACCGAGTGCCGGCGCTATGCCGAGGAGATGAACGACCGCTGGTGGCTGGCTCGCCTGCCCAATACCTTCGGCTGGGTCTACCAGGAACTTTACGACATCGGGACCTCTCGTCGCTACGACGCCGAGGGCGTCGAGGCCGCCCGCGAATCGCCCTGGCCAGAGCCGCTTGGGAATGCGCTCGTGAACCTGGCTATGGATTGGCTCCTCTCCGGGGAGCTCGGCCATGCGCAGGACGCCTTCGACCAGGCAGCGGAGCTGCTTGGGCGAGACGAGACGATGCAGTGGCGCTGGGAAACCCGCCTCTGGCTGGGGCTAGCTGAGTGGTGGCTCGCACGCGGTGACGCCGAGCACGCGCTCGCATTCGCCGGTCGTGCGCTGACGCTGGCGCGCCAGACACGCGCGGCGAAGAATGCCATGAAAGCTCGTCGGCTCCAGGGACTCGCGCTGCTGGCGAGCGGTCACCTGGATACGGCCACGAATGCCCTCACTCGTGCGGCTCGCCTCGCTGACTGTCTGAACGCCCCGCGGTTGCGTTGGGAGACACACGCGCTCCTGGCGAGGCTGGGGCAGCAAGCCGGCCGGGACGCTGAGGCCGAGCGCCACATCCGGATCGCCGGCGGCCTCGTCGACGCCGTCGCGCGTACCCTGAAAGACGAAGCCCTCCGCGCGCGCTTCCTCGGTGCGGAGCCGCTCCGCGATCTGTTCGCTGGGCTGCGCTGACTGCTCACACGTCGAGACGCCTGCCGATACAGGTGGCGAGAGCCTGTCGATCCGTCCCCGATAGATTGAGTCCAGCGAGACGAGGCTCGCGAGATGCAACCGAGCGGAGGACGATCGTGGTTACCACGCCCCAAGCGCCCGCGCAGCCGACCGTGACGCAGCAGGCCATCAAGCTGTGCACGCACTTCTCCGGGTATTTAGCCACGTGGGTGATCGACCTCGGATTGCGAGCCGGCCTGTTGGACGAGCTAGCCAGGCGGTCTGAGGCCATCAGTGCTGGCGGCCTGGCGGAGCACCTTGGGCTCGATCCGCACTACACGCGCGTTTGGTGCCGCTCAGCCTACGCCGCCGGCGTGCTGGACCTCTCCGACGAGCAGGCTTACGCCCTCGCTCCGCACATGGCGACGCTGCTGGTCGATGCGGACGGGCCGAACTACATGGGTGGGATGGCGCACACCTTCGTCGCCCTGCGCGAGAGCTTCCTCGACCTGCGCGCGTTCGTGAAGACAGGCCAACGCGAGTGGTGGAGCGGCTTCGATTCCGAGTGGATCGAAGCCGTGGGCGATTCCGGCCAGGCATACTATCGCCGTATCCTGGAGCGCGTGCTCCCGCATCTTCCAGCCGTGCACGCCAAGCTCGAGGCTGGCGCCCGCGTGCTTGATCTCGCCTGTGGCGTCTGCAAAGGCCCGATCAAGGTCGCGCGTGCCTATCCCAGCACGACCTTCACGGTCGTCGACGGCGATGCCTACACGCTGGAGCAGGCGCGGACAAACCTAGCGCGCCATGGACTCGCCGAGCGCTTTGAGGTGCTTCATGCGCCGCTCGAGGAGTTGGCGCTGCGCGATGCCTATGACGTGGCGATCATCAACATCTCGCTGCACGAAGCGCGGGACATCGAGCGCGTGGTCGCCAACGTCCGCCGGGCGCTCCGCGAACGCGGCACATTCCTGGTCAGCGAGTTCCCGTTCCCGGAGACGCTGGAGGCCTGTCGCGCCCTGCCCGGCCAACTCATGAGCGGCATCCAGTTCTTCGAGGCGCACATCGGCTGCCGGCTCCTGCCGATCAGTCGCTTCGTGGAGCTGCTCGACAAGGCCGGCTTCCGCGATCTTGGCGCCATCGAGGCGAGCCCACTCCACGTCGTCGTTCACGGCACGAAGTAAGTCGCGGCAAGCAGCCGGAGTTGATGCCTTGCTCCCGCTCGTCCTGCGCCTGCCAGAGGGCGAGCGGGCACGCAAGGCACAGTGGCGAGCTTCTCCGGGGTAGGAGGCAACGAGGATGGGTGATGCGTCTTCGACCATTCGAGCGGCGGCGGTCCAGGCCGCTCCGGTCTTCCTCGATCGTGAGGCTACGGTTGAGAAGGCCTGCCGCTTGATCGCGCAAGCGGCCGATGGCGGCGCGGAGCTGATCGTTCTTCCCGAAGCGTTTGTACCCGGCTATCCGGTTTGGCTGTGGTCGAGCGACAATGGCGGCCAGCCCGGGCTGGAGGCGGACGCGTTTGCACGCCTGTACACGAACGCCGTCGACGTACCGGGGCAGGCCATACGGGCCCTCAGCCGGGCAGCGCGGGCGGCGAAAGCCGTTGTGGCGATCGGCGTGACCGAGCGCGAGGCCGAGTATGGCCACGGGACGCTCTATAACACCCTGCTGCTCTTCGATGAGGAGGGCGCGCTGATCGCGCGGCATCGCAAGCTGATGCCCACCTACAAGGAGCGGACCGTGTGGGGCCAGGGTGATGGTAGCAGCCTGTCGGTGCTCACGACACGTGTGGGGCGGCTAGGGGGCTTGATTTGCTGGGAGAACCTGATGCCCCTGGCCCGCTACGCACTCTATGCCCAAGGCGAGCAGGTGCACCTAGCCCCAACCGCCGATTGCGGCGCGGCGTGGCAGCCGACGCTCCGACACATTGCTTACGAGGGGCGAGTCTTCGTCATCGCAAGTTGTCAGGTGTTGTCCCGCGATGCGCTGCGCGACGAGCCAGCGCTCGCCGGGTTCCCACCTGAGGCCGGGTGGCTCATGCGCGGTGGCAGCGCCATCGTGGCGCCGAATGGGGACTGCGGATACCTGGCCGGCCCGCTGTACGAGCAGGAGGGCATCCTGCATGCCACGCTCGACCTTAGCCTGGTGAGCAGAGCCAAGCACAGTTTAGACGTAGCAGGTCATTATAGCCGCCCGGATGTCTTTGAGCTGTACATCAACCGCTCGCCCCGATTGCCAATCTTCCAGCGTGGACCGCAAACGTCCGCACCCGATGGCCGCTCGGATCGCCGGAGGAAGGAGGTACGCTATGTAGCTGGTTCCCGACGGGCAGACGCCGACGAGGCCTAAGGGAAGTCGTCCATATGCGAAGGGAGGTAAGCGACATGGCAAAGCTGCTGTTCCACAGCCTGGTTGGCTCGGAGAACCCCACCCGTGCCTGTTTCACCTTTCTCCAGGCCGTCGCCAACAAGGAGCGCGGGGATGAGGTCGAGATCGCGCTGGGAGGGGATGCCGTCGTCCTCATGCGGGACGAGGTGATCAATGCGGTTGTGCCCGTGGGCTGGCCACCCCTCAAGGAGACCTTCCAGAAGGTCGTCCAGAATGGCATCCCCATCCACGTTTGAGGGGGCTGTTCCAAGGCCCGTGGGGTCACCGATGCCGATCTGCAGGGGAAGAACGCCCGCTTCATCACGTTCCAGGACTCGGCGGAGCTGTACGCGACGAGGGATAAAGTGTTCGTTTTCTAGCACGATGTCCTGGCGATGAAAGGAGACGACGCTGGCGAAGAGTCTCAGCAAGCGGTAGCCGAAGCGAGACAGGCGCACCGGTCATCGCTGCCGTCTCGGCGAAGCCCTTCACTTCTCACAGTGGACGAATCTTGCCGAGCGAGCGGAGACGACACACGAGAAGCCACCTCTGTGAGGCAACCCACGCAGGTGGCTTTGGATGATACGCAGAATGTCAAAGATTAGCCCTCCCCACCTGGGGTCCTCGAGGCCATCTTGGCTACCCGCCTTAGAGAAGGGCTGGCAGGGGAAGCCGGCACACAGAATGTCGTGAGGGGGCACCCGATCGGCCGCAAGCTGACGGATGTTGCCAGCAGCGCGCATCCCGAAGTTCTTCTCGTAGAGTGCCCGGAGAGTGTCATCGGC
>JACQUS010000436.1 GCA_016210125.1 Chloroflexota bacterium
ATTGAAGGTCTCATCGAGGCGATGAGCTCGGCGTTTCAGTACGATTTCGTCCCGCTGCTGCGGTACATCACCGCGCCGACGCTCATCGTGCACGGCCGCTACGACGCCGGCCGCCTGATGTACCACGCCGAGGCGCTGAAAAGCGGGATTCCCAACAGCCGTCTGGCGGTCTTCGAGTGCGCACACTACATCATGGAGGAGCTGCCGGAGGCCTTCAACGCCGCGGTGCTGGCGTTCCTGGCGGAGCTCGGCTGAGCCGGCTCGGGACGGCTGCCAGCCGCCAGCCCCCAGCGGCCCTGGGCGCCAGAGCGGGTCTCGCCACCGCCACGAAGGAGGGCGCCATGCCTCGTACCCTGCTCTTGGCCGAGATGACGCGCGAGCAGGTCCGCGCGCTCGCTCCCGGCGCCACGGTCGTCCTGCCGACCGGCGCCATTGAGCAGCACGGGCCGCACCTCCCGCTCCAGGTCGATACGGCCACCTGCGTCGCCGTCTGCGAGCGTGCCGCGGCGCTGGCGAGCGCCGAGGTCCCGGTCTGCGTGGCGCCGGCGCTGCCGTTCGGCTACTCGCGGATGAACCTCCCCCTGCCGGGCGTGCTGACGCTCGAAGCGGCCACCTTCGCGCAGGTGCTGCGCGAGCTCGGCGAGAGTCTGTTTCGGTCGGGATTTCGGCGCATCGCCATCCTCAATGGCCACCGGCCCAACGACGAGCTGATCCGCGTGGCCGCGCGCGAGCTGAACGAGCGGCTGCCGGTCTCGGTAGCCGCCGCTTCGTACTGGACGATCGCCTGGCCGGCGCTCTCGGAGCTGGCGGCCGCGCGCGCGCTGCGCCGCCTGCCGGGGCACGCCGGCGCGTTCGAGACCGCGCTGACGCTGGCGCTGCGCCCGGACCTCGTCGACCGCGCCGCTCTGGCCGGCGACCTGGGGGATGCGCCCGAGCAGATCGCCGAGCGCCAGCATCTCGACGCCGCGGTCTTCCTCGTCGGGCAGCGCATGGGCGACGGGCCGGGCTGCACCGACGATCCGGCCGCGGCGACGGCCGAGGAGGGCCAGCGCTACCTCGACGCCATCGTTCGCGCCGTCGCGGCCTTCCTCGTCGCCTTCCACCGCCAGCACCCAGCGGAGACCATGCCCTCCTGAATACGTGCGCACTCCGGCGGCCCCCTGCCACGCCTCCAAATGTGCGAGTGCGGAGGGGCTTCCGCCATTTGTGTACTCCCCGTCGTCCCGCGCCCAGGCAGAAATCTTCACGAGGAAGCAGTATGGGTTGCTCATCACGCTGTGGGGTGACCTCCGCGGGATGAAAAACGGGGAGTGCAGAGGGGGCGAAGCCCCCTCTGCGGATCCCTTTGGGCGGGGTGGGGCACCCCGCCCGTGAAGGCTGTGCTCAACCTAGCGTGAGCTTTCCGCGGCTGGCGGGCGCCTCACCAGCTTCGACACCTCGCGCATGCGCGTATCCGCCATGTAGAGGTTGCCCTGCGAGTCGCCCCACAGCCCGTGCGCGCCATACAGCACCGGCCGGCCGCGCGCGACCAGCTTCCCTTCGGGCGAGAGCATCGTCACCCGCGGGATCTGGTCGGTGACGTACACCGTCCCACCAGCGTCCACATAGATGTCCATCGGGTGGTAGAGGTCGGCCCATGCGCCGTAGTAGTCGCCCTCGGGACTGAAAAGCTGCACGCGGTCGTTCTCGCGGTCGGCCACCAGCACGCGGTCGGCGCGGTCGACCCAGATGCCGTGGGGCGTCGTGAACTGGCCGCGGCCGGCGCCCGCCACGCCCCACGAGCCCAGGTGCCGCCCCTCGGGCGAGAAGCGGTGCACCGCCGAGTTGCCGTAACCGTCGGCGACGTAGATCTCGCCGTTGGGCGCGATGGCCACGTCGGCCGGGTGGTTGAAGGGCGCCTGGAGCGCCGGCCGACCGCGCTGGCCAAGCGTCAGCACCAGCTTGCCTTCAGATGTGAACTTGAGGACCTCGTGCTCGTCGCGGTTGCAGACGTAGACGTGGTCGTCAGGGCCGATGTAGATGCCGTGGGCGTCGCGCAGGCGGCCGTCGCCCCAGCCGGACAGAAAGTTGCCGTCGCTGTCGAACACCAGGATGGGTGGGTCCTGGCGCTGGTAGAAGTAGACGCGGTCGCGCGCGTCGACGGCCACGTGGCTGATGATGCCGGACTGCATGCCGTGCGGCAGGTTGCCCCAGGGGCGGACGACCTCGTACACGTAGTCGCCCGTGCCGACGACCAGGCCGGTCGGATGCTCGCCCTTCATACCTACCCCCATGCCTGATACTCTTTCGCCTGCTGGCGGTGAGGCCCCGCCCCACCCCAAGGGATTGATCGCAGAGGGGGCGAAGCCCCCTCTGCACTCCCCCTGCCACGCGAGCGACTTTTCATGCATCGCTGGCGTCCCGCAGGGACATGGGCAACTCCCCCTTCCCGCGCCGGGAAGGGGGCCGGGGGGTTAGGTCCTACCCGTGTCTCGCTTCATCTCTGCTCCGTGTCGCTGCGTCTCCTCCTCGCCGCGCCGGCGAAGGCGCCGGGGGCAGAGGTCACGCTCTCACAGCCGCGCCGGGACGTCGCCGCTCTCCGCGTCGCGGACGACGTCGCCCACAGCGCAGCGGGCCGTGGCGCGCAGTCGCGCCGTTTCTGCGGCATCGATCGTCCAGGTCGCCGGGTCGATCGCCACGCCGTACTCGCGGCGGGCGGCCGCCAGGCTGACCTTCTCGTTGCGCACGTCGTGCAGTACGGCGGCCGGGTCGCGCGCGAGCGGGTCGCCGAGGCCCCCGGCGCCCGGCTGGGCGTGCTGGAACACGTCGCCGCGGCGCATGGTCATCGTGAACTTGGCCGGCATGCGCGTCGCCTGCTCGCCGCGCACCAGCACATTGTGCGACGGCGCGCCCGACTGGCCGCCGAAGAGGCCGAAGGGGCGGAAGCGCTGGCGGTCGGCGCGCACCTGGAGCGTCGCCTCCTCCTCCAGCAGGCGGTAGTCGCGCCGCAGGCCCAGCGCGCCGCGGAAGCGCCCGGGGCCGCCGGAGTCCTCGGCGAACTCGTAGCGCTCGATGGTAATGGGATACTCCGCCTCGACGACCTCGGCCGGGGTGTTCGAGTTGTTCGAGATCGGCGTGGTGATGCCGTCGATGCCGTCCTTGTGCGAGCGCCCACCCCAGCCGCTGGAGATGAACTCGACGAAGACGAAGGGCCGGCGCTCGGCGTCGTAGCCGCCGACGCTCACGCCGGTCGGCCCGCCTTCGGACGCCGCCATGGCCCGCTGCGGGACGATCTGCGCCAGCACGCCGAACATAAGGTCGGCGGTGCGCAGGCCGGTCAGGCCGCGGGCGGCGCAGGCCGCCGGCAGCACACAGTTCAGGATCGTGCCCCGCGGAGCGACGATGTGGATCGGCCGGAAAAAGCCGGCGTTGTTGGGGATGTCGGCGCCGAGGACGTACTTGATGGCCCCGTAGGCCGCCGCCTTGGTGAACGACAGCGTCGCGTTGATGGCTCCCTTGACCTGCGGCGAGGAGCCCGTGAAGTCGCAGGTCAGCTCGTCGCCGGCGACCGTCACCTTGACGCGCAGCGGGATCGGCCGGTCGTCGATGCCGTCCTCGTCGATCCAGTCCTCGAAGCAGTACTCGCCGTCGGGCAGCGCGGCGATCTCGGCGCGCGTGACGCGCTCGCTATAGGCGAACAGCGCGTCCTTGTAACGCTCGATGGTCGCCGGCCCGTAGCGCTGGAGCAGCTTGGTGAACTGCTGCTCGCAGACGTAGCAGGCGGCGAGCTGCGCGCGCAGGTCGCCCAGGACCTTGATCGGCACGCGGACGTTGCGCTCGATGATGCTGAAGAGCGTATCGTTCGGCCGGCCGCGCTCGTAGAGCTTGAGCGGCGGGATGCGCAGGCCCTCGGCGTAGATCTCGGTCGAGTCGCTAGCGTTGCTGCCGGCGACGCGGCCGCCGACGTCGGTGTGGTGCGAGATCGTCGCCGCGTAGCCCACCGGCCGCCCGTCGAAGAAGATGGGCTTGAAGATGAAGATGTCCGGCAGGTGCATCCCGCCCTCGAAGGGGTCGTTCAGGGCGAAGACATCGCCGGGCTGCACGTCGTCGCCGTACTTGGCGATGACCGCGGCGATGGCGTCGGGGATAGAGCCGAGGTGCAGCGGGATGGTCAGCCCCTGGGCGATCATCTGCCCCCGCACGTCGCAGAGCGCGGTCGAGAAGTCCATGACGTCCTTGAGCACGCCGGAGTACGCCGTGCGCACGACGATCAAAGCCATCTCGTCGACGATGGAGCCGAAGCTGTTCTTGATCAGCTCGAAGGTGATGGGGTCGAAGCCATCCCGCGTCACGTGCTCCTCCTACATGTGGCCCGCAGCGCGATGCTGATGTTCTCACAACGTCGTTTGGTGACCCCTCCGGCCAATGGCGGGCGACCCCCAATTAGGCCCGCAGCTCGACGATGATGTTCTCCCAGTCGTCCAGGTGGGCGCAGCAGCCGGGCGGGACGACCGTCGTCGCGTCGTACTCCTCGACGATCAGCGGCCCCTCGCTCCGGCCGCCGCGCAGCGCTGGGCGGTCGACGACCGGCGTGTCGAGCCAGCCGTGCTGCTCGCCGAAGTAGACGCGCCGGCCGCCGCGGGCCGGTAGGCCGACGCGATCGACGCTGATGCGCTCGGGCACGCGTGGCGTGGCCGGGACGCCGGCCGCCGTGAGGCGCAGGCTGACGATCTCGACCGGCTCGTCTACGGCGCGGTGGCCGTAAGTGCGCTCGTGCTCCTGGCCGAAGCGCTCGCCCAAGTCGGCCAGGGCCGCGGCGCTCAGCTCGCCGTGCGCCAGCGGAATCGCCAGCTCGAACGACTGCCCGACATAGCGCATGTCGGCCGCCCAGACTAGGCGCTGCGCCGCTGGCCCGTAGCCCTCATCGGCCAGGGTCGCGCGGGCCTCGGCGCCGAGCCGCGCCAGCAGCACGTTGAGCTCGGCCAGGTCGACGTCCACCAGCCGGCGCACGCAGCTCTGCACGAAGTGGTGCTCGACCTCGGAAAAAAGCAGGCCGAAGGCGCTGAACAAGCCCGGCGCCGGCGGGACGACGACGCGCGGCATCTCCAGCTCGACGGCCATACCTGCGCCGTGCAGCGGGCCGTTGCCGCCGAAGGCGAAGAAGACATAGTCGCGCGGGTCGCGGCCGCGCTCGCTGGAGACCGCCTTGACGGCGCGGATCATGTTCGAGTTGGCGATGAGGTGCGCGCCGTAGGCCGCCCCGGTCTGGTCGAGAGCGAGGGGTCCAGCGATGCGCTCGCGGAAGACGCGCGCCGCCCGCTCGGCGTCGAGCCGCAGCGCCCCGCCGACCAGGTGCTCGGGGTTCAGGTAGCCGAGCAGGACGTTGGCG
>JACQUS010000055.1 GCA_016210125.1 Chloroflexota bacterium
CGATCGGCGGGCGCAACCTGGTGCAGGGCATCGACGCCTTCCGAATGGCGACGTCGATCAACGCCAGCTCCTTGCGCGACGTCGTCTGGTACGCCGACAACGTCGCGGCGACCCTGACCGGCGGCCAACTCTATGGTCTCCTCCTTGCGCGTGACAGCGACGTCGCGACGCGCCTGAGCGACCTGAACAGCTTGGCGTCAACCCTCGTCAGCCAGGCGAACACGCTGCATGCCGCGGGCTTTGGCCTGCCGACGTCCGTGCTCCCGACCGGCTCGACGGGCGACAACTTCTTCAACCCGACCGGCACGACCGCGGCCACGATCACCGTCTCCGCGACCATCACGGGCGACCCGAACCGTGTGGCGGCGTCCACGGCGGCCAGCAGCGCTGGCAATGGCGCGAACGCGTTGGCCATCGCCAATCTCCAGGCGAGCCAGGTCATGGTGAGCAACACCCAGACCATCGAGGAGTTCTTCACCGGGATCATGACGCGCCTCGGCGCTGACACGCAGCAGGCCACGCTGGCGCGCGAGACGCAGGAGACGTTGGTCGAGCACATGCGCAAGCTTCAGGCTGCGCAAGCCGGCGTCAATCTCGACGAGGAGGCGGCGCGGCTGATCCAGTACCAGCGCGCCTACCAAGGCGCGGCGCGCGTCATGACGGCCATCGACGAGCTGATCGACCTCATCGTCAACCGCCTGGGCGCGGGCGGAAGATAACGCGTGCTGCGTAGCGGGTGATGAGTGATGAGTTATGAGTCGAAGGGGCGGCACCAGCGCCGCACGCGGGCGTGCCGCTATCTGCGCTCCAGCGAGGGGACGCCGCTGCACTGAGCGGAATGGAGGATGACCATGCGGGTCAGCTCGAACATGCTCGTCGAGCAGATGATTACTAATCTGCAGCGCAACACCGAGCGGCTGCTCGACCAGCAGGACCAGCTCGCCAGCGGCAAGCGCCTGCGCCGGCCGTCGGACGATCCGGCAGGGACCGAGCGCGCGCTGCGCATCCGCGGCCAGCTCGCCACGCTGGAGCAGCACCTGCGCAACATCGACGCGAGCCAGGTCTGGCTGGAGACGACCGACAAGGCTCTGGAAAACCAGAGCGACATCGTGCAGCGCGCGCGCGAGCTGGCGGTGCAGTCGCGCTCGTCCATCCTGCGCGCCGACGACCGGCAAGCCATCGGCCGCGAGGTCGACGAGCTGATCAAGCGGGCGGTCGAGATCGGCAACACGACGCTCGCCGGGCGCTACATCTTCGGCGGCCACAAGACGACGACGCAGCCGTTCACCGCGTCGCCGGCCACGGGCTCGGTCACGTCAGTGGCGTACAATGGCGACACGAACAGCATCTTGCAGAATATTGACCGCAGCGTCGACGTTCCGGTAAACGTGACGGGCAGGGAGCTCGAGCCGACGACGTCGCCGCCGGCCGGGCTCTTCACGACCCTCATTGCGCTGCGCAACGAACTCCAGGCGGGTACGATGCCGTCTGATACGACGATGACCGACCTCGACAGCGCCTTGCAGAACATGAACGACCTCCGGGCGCGCGTCGGAGCGACGCTCAACCGTGTCGACCAAACGGCCGACCGCCTGGGCCAGGTGCGCGTCAGCGTCACCGAGCTGCTGAGCAAGGCCGAGGACTTGGACATGGCCGAGGCGATCATGAATTTTCAGACGCAGCAGGCGGTCTATCAGGCAGCCCTCGGCACGGCTGCCCGCGTCATCCAGCCAAGCCTGCTCGACTTTCTGCGGTAAGGTTGGCCGCCGGCGGCTCGCGCGAGGCACGCTTCGATCGTACAATGCGATCGTACCCTGCGGTCGTACAGTTCGGTCGTACAATGTCGGATGCGCGCGTCACGCGCGCGCGAGGAGCGAAGGTGGAGCAACAGCGCGTCGAGCTGCTCCAGAGCGAGGCGATCTTCTTTCCCGAGGGGCTCGTTGGCTGCGCCGACTGGCGCTCGTTCGTCCTGGTCGGCATCTCCGAGGACGAGCCCGTCCGGCTGATGCAGAGCACTGACGAGCCGGAGATCTCGTTTCTGGTCACCGACCCGCGCCTGCTCGACCCAGCCTACACCTGCCCGCTCAGCCCCGCCGACCGCGCGCTGCTGCACCTCACAGCCGACGACGAGCCGATGCTGCTCTGTACCTTGACGCTGCGCCGCGAACCTGCGAGCATCACGGCAAATCTGGTGGGGCCGATCGTCATCAACCTGCGGGAGCGCATCGGCAAGCAGCTCGTGCTCGCGGACGCGCCGTACTCCGCTCGTCACCTGGTGCTGCTGAGCGACGGCGGCGAGCCAGCGCTGGCCCACAACGTCGGCTAGCCAGGGGCGCACGGGCGCGGGGGCGGTGGCATGCTCGTCTTGACGCGGAAGATCGACCAGGCTATCGTCATTGGCGAGGACATCGTCGTCCGCGTGCTCGACGTCAGCGGCGACCGCGTGAAGCTGGGCATCGCCGCGCCGGCCGGCGTGCTCATCATGCGCCAAGAGCTCTGCGAGGAGATCCGCCAGGCGAACCTCGAGGCCGCCACGGCCTCGCCGCACGACCTCCGAGCCATCCTGCCGAAGTTTAGGGCTCGCGCCGTCCGCGCCGAGCTACCGAAGGACTCCTGAGACACCGATGGCGGGAGAGGGGCTGGGCGTGCCGAGCCCCTCGCGGACGCGATCGCCGGAGGAGGCGTGCCCTGGCGCAGCTCGACGTGCGTTTGCTGCAGGGCCTGACCCAGCGGCACGGCCGCGCCTATCCGCGCGGCAGCGTGATCTTCAGCGAGGGTGAGCCCGGCGGCGAGTTCTTTGTCATCCTTTCCGGCGCGGTCGAGATCGCCAAGGAAGGCACCGGGCCCGACGGCCGAACCGAGCACCGCGTGCTGGCGACGCTGCGGCCGGGCGCCTTCTTCGGCGAGATGGGCACATTCACCGGCGAGCCGCGCTCGGCGACGACCATCGCCATCGAGGACACGGCCGTCCTCTACTTCGACGAGCGCACGGCGGCCCAGCTCCTCCGCGCCAACCCGCAGTTCGGGCTCGACATCATCCGCGTCCTCTGCCAGCGCATCCGCTCGCTCAACGAGCGCCTGCTCGACGCCGAGTCGCGCGCCCGCGCGCCCGTGGCGGCCCCGGCGCCGGTCGCCGTGGGACCCGCAGCGGACGGAGTGGCCGGCCAGACCGAGGAGACGGGGCTGCTGCCTTACGACGACAAGATCTTCTGGGCCAAGATCGTCGAGTGCCCGGTGAGCCACCATCCCTTCAGCGCACTCAACGTCCGCTCGCAGCACCTGCGCGCCGGGCCGGAGGAGAGCGACTTCTACCGCCGGTACACCGGCATCAATCCGCTGCACTACGTCGTGCTGGTCTGCCCCTTCTGCTATTACGCCAGCTATCCGGATGACTTCGCCTCGGTGGCCGCCGAGGAGGCGCAGCAGATCCTGGCCGACAGCCAGGCCAACCGCGAGCGCGACCGGCGCTACGACTTCCGCGGCGAGCGCGACCTCGAGCACGCGGCGCGCAGCTTCGCCCTCGCGCTGCGGGCCTACCAGCGTCGCAGCGTGCGCGGCAGCCGCCTCGCGCAGCTCTACCACCACCTGGCGTGGATCGAGCGCGACCGCGACAACCGCCAGCGCGAGCAGGAGTACCTGCGCAAGGCCCTGGAGTCCTATCGCCAGGCCGTCGACAACGAGCGCGACCTGAGCCCGGCCAACGAGCTGCGCATCGTCTTCCTTGTCGGCGAGCTGCACTTGCGCTTGGGTCTTGAGAGCGAGGCCATGCGCTGGTTCGGCCGCGCCACGCAGCACGAGCACTACAAGAAGCAGCCCCAGATCATGCGCCTGGTCGAGCACCGCCGCGAGGTCGCGCGCGACCTGGCGCAGAAGAAGGCCGCGGCGCGGGCGGAGTAGGGCGAGGCGCTCCCTGGCACGTCGCGGCAAGATGTGCCATAGTAGAACGCACTATGCCAAAGACGATGACCCAAACCCAGGTGCGCCTCGACCCCCAGGGTAGGCTCGTTATCCCAGCCTCCCTCCGCAAGGCCCTCGGCCTGACCGCCGGCGCCACCGTCGTCGCGCGCATAGAAGGCGGCAGGCTCGTGCTCGAGCAGCCCGAGACCATCTGGGAGCGCATCACCGCTCGATTCGCCCACATCCCCGCGTACGTGAGCCTGGCCGACGAGCTCATCGCCGAACGCCGAGCCGAAGCCAAGCGTGAGGCGCATCACCCCCGCGCCGCTGCCGCGAGCCGTCCGTAGAGGGCCACGTGCCGCGCGGCGATGGCCGCGGCCGAGAAGCGCGTCTCGGCCCAGCGCCGGCCGATGCGCCCCATGCGCTCGCAGAGCGGCGGATCGTCGAGGAGGCGCAGCACGGCGGCGGCCAGCGCCGCGGGGTCCTGCGGCGGGACGAGCAGGCCGTTCTGCCCATCGACCACCAGGTCGCGCAGCGCGCCGGCTGGCGAGCAGACGACGGGCAGGGCCATAGCCAGCGCCTCGGCGACGACGAGGCCGAACGAGTCGCCCAGCGGCGTGTAGGCGAAGACGTCCATGCCACGGAGGACCCCGGCGACGTCGGCGCGCGTGCCGAGGAAGGCGATGTCGACGCCGAGCTGCGCCGCTCTGTCCTCTAGCTCGGGCCTCAGTGGACCGTCGCCGGCAATGGCGAAGTGCACGTCCGGCCGCGCCTGGGCGATCAGCGCGGCGGCCTGCACGAACGTCGCCGGGTCCTTCTCGTGCACCAGGCGGCTGACCCGCCCGACGACCGGCCGCGGCAGGCCAAGCGTGTTGGTCGTGGCGGGGTCGAAGTCGGCCAGGTCGACGCCGAGCGGCAGAAGCACAGCGCGCTCCTTGGCCACCTGCATGTCCAGCACGGCGTGCGTCGGGCAGACGAGCGCGTCGGCCTGGCGAGCGAACGACGAGCAGAGCCATTGGAGCGTCTCAACGATCACCGGGACATGGGCGAGCAGGGCCGCCTGATAGGCCACCGTATCGCCGCCGCCGTAGTGCGTGTGCGCCACGTCGCAGGTGGCCAGGAGCGCGACCAGGTCGCCGAACGCGCCCGGATCGAGCCGGTCAGCGGCGTCGATGACCGGCACGAGGCGCACCTCGGCCCCCACGGCGCGCGCCGCGTCGAGCAGCGGGCCGCCCTCCTTGAGCAGCACGAGCACCGGCTCGCAGCGCGCCTTGTCGAGGTAGCGCAGCAGCGTGACGATCCAGCGCTCGACGCCGCCGACGGCCATGCTGATGCTGATCTGCGCGGCGCGCAGCCGAACGGTGCGCGCTGGGCGGCGCGGCCGCGTTGGGTCGGCGAGCAGGTCGGCGATCTCGGGGTGCCGTGTGGCGATGGCCCAATGGCGCGCGCGGCGCTGGGCAAGTGCCCGGCCGAGCAGCGCGGCGCGTGGCCCCGCGCGCCGCTGGAGCGCGGCCGCGGCGGCCGCCAGGCCGGCCTCGTCGTCCCCGGTGAGCCAGTAGTGCAGGTGGGCGAGGGCAACTAGCGGCTCCGGGTCGTCCAGCACCAGGTCGTGCGCTGCTTGGGCCAGGGCCAGGGCCTGCGCGGCGTCGCCGCGGTTTTCGGCGGCGGAGGCCTGGTGGCACAACGCGGCAGCCTGCGCCCGGCGCTCCGGCTCGCTCATACTCTTCCTGCGTGGCTGTCGTTCGGCACCAGCCAAGGCCGAACGGTAGGGCGTGTGGCTGGCGGGATTATAGCATCGCCGGTTTGACACGGGCGGGCCTGCCTAGTAAGGTGGCAGGCGCCCTTCGACCTGCGAAGGAAGCAGCCGCGGCGAGCTACCGCTCGCTGTTGCAAGCCCGAGCGATCGCGTGGCCGGCCGGGTGGCCGTAGCTCCAGCACGAGGTGGTGCGGCGATGGATTGGGACATCTCGACCGACGTCGTGGTCGTCGGCGCGGGCGGCTGCGGGGCGGTCGTCGCGCTGACCGCCGCGATGCTCGGCGGCGTCGACGTCGTGCTGCTGGAGAAAGATGCCAGCGTGCCCACGAACACCGACATGTCGACCGGCGTCATCGCCGCGGCTGGCACGCGGCTCCAGCGAGCCGCCGGCATTCCCGACACGCCGGAGGTCTACGCTGCCGACATCCTGCGCAAGAACGGCGGCACGAGCGATCCGGCGCTCACCCTGGCGCTGTGCCAGCGCTCGGCCGATGTGATCCACTGGTTCATCGACGAGCTGGGCATCCCGCTGGAGCTGGAGACCGAGATCACGCGCTTCGACCACACCTACCTGCGCATGCACGGCCACCCGACGCGCTCCGGCGTACCGATCATGCAGGCGCTGCGCGAGCGTGTGGGGGCGCTGCCCGGCGTGCGCTACCTCGACCGCACGCCGGGTCGGGGCCTCCTGAGCGACGCGGCCGGCGCGGTCGTGGGCGTGCTGGCCGGGCCGGACGGGGCGGTGCGCCGTATCGCGGCCCAGCGCGTCGTGCTGGCGACCGGCGGCTTCGGAGCCAACTGCGAGCTGCTGGCCGCGCACATTCCCGAGATGGCGCAGGCGCCGTACTTCGGCGCGCCCAGCAACACCGGCGAAGGCATCGTGTGGGGACTGGAGGCCGGCGCGATGCTGGCGCACATGGCCGGCTACCAGGGACTGGGCTACGTCGTGCCCGACCACAACACGCGCCTGCACCCGGGGGCCATCACCGGCGGTGGCATCATCGTCAACCTGGCGGCGCGGCGCTTCGAGCGCGAGGACCTGGGCTACTCGGAGTGGGGCCGCGTGCTGCACGGCCAGCCCGGTGGCGTGGGCGTGGCCATCTGGGACGAGGAGGCCCATCGCGCCGTGGCCTGGACGGCGCAGATGGTCGAGTCGCAGCAGGCCGGGGCCCTGGCCCGCTGCGAGACGGTCGGCGAGGTGGCACAGCGCTTCGGCCTCGACGTGGCGACGCTGGCCGAGACGCTGGCGGCCTACAATCGCGCGGTGGCCGAGGGGCGCGACCCGCTGGGCCGCCGCAAGCTGCCGAAGCAGCTCATCCCGCCCTACTACGCGGCGAGGGTCTGCGGCGCGCTGGCGCACACGCAGGGCGGACTGCGGATCGACCTACACGGCCGCGTGCTGCGACCCGACGGCCGGCCGGTGCCCAATCTGTACGCCGGCGGCGGGACGGCGGCGGCGATCTCCGGCGACACGCCGGAGGGTTATCTGTCCGGCAATGGCTTCCTGACGACGTTTGTCCTCGGGCGCATCATCGGCGAGCACGTCGTAGCCGCGCTGCGCCGGGCGATGTGAGCATGCGCCTCTTCTACGGCTGGGTGATCGTCGGCACGTCGTTCTCGATCACCGGCCTGGTCTATCCGTCGTGGCACCTCTTCTCGGTGTTCTATGTGGCCATGCTCCAGGAGTTTGGCTGGAGCCGCGCCGACACGGCGGCGGCCTTCTCCTTCTTCACTATCGTCTACGCGCTGAGCGCAGTGGTCGCCGGCCGGCTGGTGGTGCGCTTCGGCGTGCAGCGGGTCATCCGCGCCGGCGGCGTGGTGCTGATGGCCGGCATAGCGGCGACGAGCCTGGTGCAAGAGCGCTGGCACCTCTACCTGCTGTACAGCGTCATCACGGCGGTGGGCTGTGCCGCTGCCGGGTCGATTCCCAACATGACGACGGTGCAGAACTGGTTCGTGCGCCGCCGCGGCTTGGCGTCGGGCGTCTCCGGCGCGGGCATAGGCGTCGGCATGATGGTGCTGGCGCCGACGCTCCAACTCATCATCTCGACGGCCGGGTGGCGTGCCGCCTACCTCACGCTGGCGGCGCTGACGCTGCTGGTCATCCCGCTCTCCTTCCTGCATCGGCGCAGCCCATCGGACATCGGCCTCTATCCCGACGGCGACCCGGCGCCGCCGCCACGGCCGGCCGAGGCGCGGCGCGCGATCGCGCCCGAGTGGACCGTGGGCACGGCGGTGCGCACGGGGCGCTATTGGCTGCTCTTCTTTGGCTACGTGCTGGGCATGTTCTCGGTCCAGCTCGTGCTCGTGCACCAGGTCGCCGCGCTCACCGACGCCGGCTACGACCGGCTGGTCGCCGCGTCGGTCGTCGGCGCGGTCGGGCTGTTCGGCTCGGCGGCCAAGATCTTCTGGGGCTCGCTGTCGGACCGTCTGGGGCGCGAGTGGAGCATGACGCTCGGCGGAGCGACGCTCGTGGGCGCGCAGGCGGTCCTGGCGCTGCTGCCGCCGGGCGCGCCGCTGGGCGCGCTGTACCTCTACGTCGGGCTCGCAGCGCTGGGCTACGGCGTCTTCTCGCCGCTGATGCCGTCGATGGCTGCCGACCTCTTCCAGGGACGGCACTTCGCGGCCATCTATGGCTCGCTCTACATGGCCCACGCCGTCGGCTCGGCCGGCGGGCCGTGGCTGGCCGGCCTGCTCTTCGACTTGCTGGGTAGCTACCGGCTGCCGCTGGCGCTGGCCATGGCCGCGATGGCTGGGGCCTGCGCGCTGTTCTGGCTGGCCGGCCCGCGCCACGCCCGCCGCCTGGCCCAGCGCGTGAGCGGAGCAGGGCTGTGACCGTCGCTCCAGGGCCGGCTCGCGCGCGGTGAGATCTCACTCCCCGTCCCCCTCTCCGACTCGGAGAGGGGGAGCAGAGGGGGTGAGGTAAGACTTTGACCGGCCACTCTCAGGTTGGGCGGACAAGATGGGGAGGGATGCCGAATGTCGAGTAACCTGACCTGTCTCAGAGTCTTCATCGCGTCGCCGGGTGGTCTCGCAGATGAGCGCAAAGCGTTTCGAGACGAGATCCAAGAATTCAACGACGCCGACGCAATACCACGGGCCGTCCTATTCCAGGCGGTCGGCTGGGAGGACACGCTCGGCGGCATTGGACGCCCGCAGACCATTATCAACGAGGACGTGCGTAACGCGGATTACTTCGTATTGCTCCTCTGGAACCGTTGGGGGACGCCACCGGACACCAGCTCCTCGCGCTTCACTTCGGGCACCGAGGAGGAGTATCACGTGGCCCTGGAATGCCGCCGCGCCGAGCAATATCCGATGCGCCGGATCGTCATCATGTTCAAGTCAGTCGATCCCCAGCAGTTGGGCGATCCAGGGCCGCAGCTTCAGAAGGTTCTCGAATTCAGAACCGACATTGAGCGGCAGAAAACCCATCTCTTCCATAGTTTCGACACCACGGAAAGCTTCCGCAGGCTTATCCGCAGGCATCTGGCAGCTTGGCTGCGTGCCCAGGAACGCGGTGGCGTAGTGCAGGAACCGGCCCTCTCGGCGGTGGAGCCAGGAATCCTGGGCGATTGGGCGGACACCCGGCAACACCAACTGCTAGAGCCCTTCGAGAGCTCGATGACTGCGAAGGCTTGGGCACTAGCTGATGAGGGACGGCTCACAGAGGCGGAAGTCGAATTCGCCAGGAACGTTGTAGGACGGCAGCAACCGCAACCTCTGATAGAGTACGGGCAGTTTCTCGGCAGGCTTGGTCTATTGGATCGGGCAAGGGTGATGTTCGAAGGAGCCGTCACGGTTGCGAACGACCAGCGAGATCAAAGGGCTGTAGCCAGGGCCTACGGGAACCTGGGCAACGTGCTGCACGTTCGGGGTGATCTGGACGGTGCCGAGCAGATGCATCGGAAGGCGCTGGAAATCAACGAGAGGCTGGGGCGCTTGGAGGGCATGGCCAGCCAGTAC
>JACQUS010000415.1 GCA_016210125.1 Chloroflexota bacterium
GCCTCACCCCCTCGGTGCCCCTCTCCCGCTCGCGGGAGAGGGGGACGCCGGCGCAGCCGGGAGGCGAGGGGGAATCCAAAGGGGGCTTCGCCCGCTCTGGGACCCTCTTCTTGGGGCGGGGTGTGGCCGCCCACCGACGACGGCCGCTATCAGGCGAGGCAAGCGAGGCGAGGGGCGAGGCGTGCCTCGCCCCTGCCACCATGGATCGACGCGAGCGCGACGAACTCTACGTCGTGAGCAGGTAGAAATAGACGACCAGGAAGATGACGTTGACTGCGACGACGCCCCACAGGAACTGCCAGTCGCCCGGCGTCACCTTGTCGTGCAGCGCCAGGATCTTGCCCTCCGGGAAGCAGCGCCGGCGGAAGCCCGCGATGCGCGCGGCCTCGTCCGGCGAGGACTTCGTCAGCAGGCTGACGACGATCATGACGAGCAGCCCGGCGAGGAAGCCGCCGAGGTTGGCCGACACGATGTACGTGGTGGCAAACTTCACGGCGCCCATCTGGGCCTCGAAGAGCTGGAGGGTCGGGTAGACGATCAGGCCGGCGATCATGCCCACGAGCACGCCGATCCCCGTCGCCCGCTTCCAGTAGAGGCCGAGGATGATAGCCGGGAAGTAGGTCGCCAGGAACACCGCCGCGGCGAACTGGAGGACCCAGATCACCAGCGCCGGGCGTGACAGCGCGCCGAACATCGCCAGCACGATGCTTGCGGCGACGGCGATGCGCGAGATCAGCAGGAGCTGCCCCTCGTGCACGTGCGGGTTGATGTAGCGCTGGTAAATATCGCGCGCCACGCCCTGGCCGATCATCAGCGCCAGCGAGTCGACGGTCGAGAGGGCCGCGGCCATCATCGCGCCGACCATGAGCATGCCGATCGGCACGGGCAGCAGGTTCTGGAGGAAGTAGACGCCAGCGAAATCCGGATCGTCGAAGCGCTGCTGCTGAAGGAACACGCCGGACGCGGCGGCGAAGAAGAACCACAGGAAGATCGTCGCCGCGAGCTGGCTGCCGATTAGGCCCTTGACCAGGCCGACCTCGCTTTTCGCCGAGTAGGCGCGAGTGATGAGGTGCGGCGTGGCGGCGGTGAAGGCCAGCCAGCTAAAGAACAGGCCGATGAGATAGCCCAGTGGGAAGTGCTGCGGGGTGTCGAAGTCCCAGACGCCCGGCTTCATCTGCACGAGCTGGTTCGTCAGCGCCGGCCAGCCGCCCAGCGCGGCGATGGCCATCGGCGCGGCTACCAGCGCGGCGACGACGAACGTCACCGTCTGGACGAGGTCGGTGGTGATGTCGGCCCACATCCCGCCGACGACGACGTAGGTGGCGACGATGGCGGTGAACAGCACCGTGCCGACGGTGAAGTCGAAGTTGAAGATCCACTGGTAGATCTTGCCCATGGCCAGGATCTGGCCGACGGTATAGACCCACATCATCGAGATGAGGATGAGCACGGCGATGATGTGGATGGCCTTGTTCCGCCACATCTCCCAGAAGATGTCCGGGACGGTGAGCAGCCTGGCGCGCCGCAGGGCGATGGCGATGAAGAAGGCGAAGACGCCGATGCCCCAGAGGCTGCCGTAGTTCCACATGCCGCGGACCGGGCCGAGCTGCCAGACCAGCGTCGCCACGCCGAGGAACGTGCCGACGCTGATCCACGTGCCGAGGTACGTGCCCCAGATGAACCAGCCGCCGGCCTGCCGTCCGGCCACGTAGTAGCCGGCGACCCTGCCCTTGACGAACGTTGCGGCGTAGAGACCGATGACCAGCGAGAGGATGGTGAAACCGATGCCGGCGATCGCGTAGGGAGACAACGCTCACCTCCTAGCTGTCTATCGACCCGCGGGTACGCTACCCGGCTCGCATCCGGCCTCGCGCTTCGGCCTAGTCCTCCGTGACGTGCTCCTCCTCTTCCACGGGGACCGCGCCGGTCGCGTTCTTCAGCATCCGGGCGAAGAGCGCAGCGCTCGCGAGGGGCGATGTCCCGAAGATCAGCAGCGCCAGCACCGTACCCCAGTTGGGCTCCTGCGGCCAAGCCACCGTGCACCTCCTGAACGTTATGACCTACCGCGCTATGACCTACCGGGCTATGACCTACCGGGCAGAGAAGTCCTCGACGCCAGCAGTGAAGCACGAGCGATGCACAATGTCAAGACTTCCGCACGCTTGCTCGCAATAGTAGTGAAACGGTAATGGAGCGCCGGCGTTACGCGCCCGGCGACGCGCGCTTGCAGCCACTCGCGGCCCGGCGTATGGTCATGAGCGAAGGCGGGGCCTCACCGCATGTGAGGACCGCCTCTAAGAAACGGGCTGTGTCCAGAGGGACAGCATGCAGAGCGCCGAGCTCTTCAACGTGGTCGCGCCGGCCGACGGCCTGGCGCGCGTCCTGCGCGTCGTCGCGGCGCCCCTGCCGGCGGAGTCGGTGCCAGTGATGACCGCGCTAGGCCGCGTCACCGCCGCGGACCTCGCCGCGCCGGCCGACCTCCCGGCCTTCGCCCGTTCGACCATGGACGGCTACGCCGTCGCTGCGCGCGACACGTTCGGGGCCAGCGAGAGCCTCCCCGCGCTCTTGGAGATTGTCGGCGAGGTGGCTATGGGCCGCACGCCGGACGTGCGCCTCGGCCCCGGGCAAGCGGCGCGCATCTTCACCGGTGGGCTGCTCCCCGACGGCGCCGACGCCGTGGTCATCATCGAGGAGACGCAGCTCGTCGGCCCGGTCAGCGTCGAGGTGCTGCGCCCGGCGGCCCCGGGGGAGCACGTCGTCCGCCCCGGCGAGGACGTGCGCCGCGGCGAGGTAGTCGTGCTGGGCGGCCACGTGCTGCGGCCGCAGGACCTCGGCGCGCTGCTGGGCGTCGGCCTCACCGCCGTCGCCGTGCGCCGCCGGCCGCGCGTGGCCATCGTGCCCACCGGCGACGAGATCGTGCCGCCCGACGTCGAGCCGCAGCCGGGGCAGGTTCGCAACATCAACGGCGGCACGCTGGCGGCGCAGGTGCTGGCCGCCGGCGGTGTGCCGCTCACCTACCCGATCGTGCCCGACGACGCCGAGGCGCTGCGCCGGGCGGCGCGCGCGGCGCTGGACGCCGCCGACGTGCTGGTGCTCTCGGCCGGCAGCTCGGTCAGCACGCGCGACATGACGGCCACGGTGCTCGACGGGCTGGGATCGCCGGGCATCGTCGCCCACGGCGTGGCGCTGAAACCCGGCAAGCCGACAGTCCTGGCCGTGGCCGACGGCAAGGCTGTCTTCGGCCTGCCGGGCAACCCGGTGTCGAGCATGATCACCTTCGAGCTCTTCGTCGCACCGACGCTGCGCCACCTGCTCGGCATCGCCGAGCCGCCGCGGCCGGCGACCGTGCGGGCCGCGCTGGCGCGCAACGTCCCATCCGCGCCGGGTCGCGAGGACCACCTGCCGGTGCGGCTCGTCGAGCGCGACGGCGCGCTGCTCGCCGAGCCGGTGTTCGGCAAGTCGAACCTGATTTTCACCCTCGTCCGCGCCGACGGGCTCATCGTCGTCCCGCTCGACGCGCTCGGCCTGATGGCCGGCCAGTCGGTGGACGTGCGGCTGTTCTAACCACCCCGTGGCAGGAAGGACGTGCCCGATGGCCAATATGAAAAGCCGGCGACCCGGCGAGAGCCGTGGTGAGGTCAGCGCTGCGGAGCTTCCGCCGCCTGCGTTCGACCTCCGTATCGTCGAGCGGACGACGGCGCACCTCAGCCGCCTCATGGAAGGGCGCGACTTCGCCAGCATAGCGGAGGAGAACCGCTTTTTGCAGACGTTTGTCGGCAAGCGCGTCGAGGCGCCGGCGCGCAACGCCCTCGACGAGGCTGAGGACCTCATCTACGACGCGTGGGAGGCGACCAGCGGCAAGCGACGGGTCGCTTTGGCGCGGCAAGCCTTGGCGACGTCTCCCGACAGCGCCGACGCCTACGTGCTCTTGGCCGAGGAGACGGCGCGCACGGCGGAGGAGGCTCGCGACCTCTACGCCCAAGGTGTGGCCGCCGGCGAGCGCACGCTCGACCCGCAGGTCTTCCGCGAGGACGCGGGGCATTTCTGGGGCATCCGCCGAGTGCCAAAGCGGCTGCCTCCCTATATGACGTTCGGTGGGGCCGACTAGGCCCAGCACTACGTGGCCGAGTTCGGAGATAGTTGGCAGCATACGGCCGGAGCGTTGGAATGGCTGGCCAACTGGATGATGGCGGAGATGGGCCGTCGTCCATAGCCGCACGGTGAGCGGCCAGACCGCCGCGTCGGGCGGGTGAGCAGCGCCGGCCGTCAGGTCGAGCGAGGGTAGAGCGGTGGGCCAGCACCGGCATATCTATCTCGAGGACGTGCCCTTCGGCGATGTGCTGCGCCGCTTCTACGCGCGCCTGGAGGCCGCCGGTGCGCTGGCGCGCACGCCGCCGGAGACCGTCGCGCTCGACGCCGCCCTGGGGCGGGTCACCGCGGCCTCGGTCTGGGCGCGCATCTCGGCCCCGCACTACCACGGCGCGGCCATGGACGGCATCGCCGTGCGCGCCGAGGACACCTTCGGCGCCAGCGAGACCGCGCCCGCCCGCCTGCGCCTCGGCGCGCAAGCCGTCTGGGTCGACACCGGCGACCCCGTCCCGCCGGGGTTCAACGCCGTGGTCATGCTCGAAGACCTGCACCAGGTCGGCGCGGAGGAGGTGGAGATTCTCGCCGCGACAGCGCCCTGGCGGCACGTGCGCGCTATGGGTGAGGACATCGTCGCCACGGAGCTGGTGCTGCCGGAGGGCCAGCGCATCGGCCCGGCCGACCTCGGCGCGCTGGCCGCCAGTGGGCAGACGACGGTACAGGTGCGCCGCCGCCCGCGCGTGGCCATCATCCCGACCGGCAGCGAGCTGGTGCCGCCCACCGCCGAGCCGCAGCCGGGGCAGATCATCGAGTTCAACTCGCTCATGCTCGCCGGACAGGTGGCCGAGTGGGGCGGCGAGCCCGTGCGCTGGCCCATCGTCCCCGACGAGCGCGCGCGCATTCACGCCGCGGTGGTCGAGGCGCTGGCGAGCTGCGATCTCGTGCTGGTCAACGCCGGGTCGTCGGCCGGCTCGGAGGACTACACGGCCGCTATCATCGCCGAGCTCGGCGAGGTGCTGGCCCACGGCGCGGCGATCCGGCCCGGCCACCCCCTCATCCTCGGCCTGGCGCGCGGCAAGCCCGTGCTGGGCATCCCCGGCTACCCGGTGTCGGCCGTGGTCACCAGCGAGCTGGTCGTGCAGCCGCTGCTGGCGACGTGGCTCGGCCTGCCGCCGCTGCGCCGGCCGCGCGCCGACGCGGTGATGACGCGCAAGGTGCTCTCGCCCCTGGGCCTCGACGAGTACCTGCGCGTCAAGCTCGGCCGGGTCGGCGGGCGCTACGTCACCACGCCCCTCCAGCGCGGCGCGGGCATCGTCATGTCGCTCGTGCGCGCCGACGGCGTGGTGCTGATCCCGCGCTTCTCTGAGGGCGTACACGCCGGCAGCACGGTCTCGGTCGAGCTGCTGCGCGATCTGGCGGAGATCGAGCGCACGGTGGTGGCCATCGGCTCGCACGACGTGGCGCTGGACGTGCTGGCCAACCGCCTGCGCCAGCACTCGCCCGGCGCGAACCTGGCCTCGGCCAACGTCGGCAGCATCGGCGGGCTGCTGGCCCTCATGCGCGACGAGGCGCACCTGGCCGGCAGCCACCTGCTCGACGAGCAGACGGGTGCGTTCATCGTGTCCTACGTCGAGCGCTACCTGCCGGGGCGCGCAGTCGTGCTGGTCAACCTCGTCCACCGGCGGCAGGGGCTGATCGTCGCGCCAGGCAACCCGAAGGGCATCGCCGGTCTCGCCGACCTGGCGCGGCCCGACGTCAGCTTCGTCAACCGCCAGAAGGGCGCCGGCACGCGCGTGCTGCTCGACTTCAAGCTGCGTGAGCTGGGCGTCGACCCACGGGCCATCCAGGGCTACGAGCGCGAGGAGTACACCCACCTGGCGGTCGCCGCAGCGGTGTCCAGCGGCGTGGCCGACGTCGGCCTAGGCATCCTGGCCGCGGCGCGCGCGCTGCACCTCGACTTCGTGCCCCTGCTCGAGGAGCGCTACGACCTCGTGATCCCGCGCGAGCACTATGAATCGGATCTGCTGGCGCCGCTGCTGGCGGTCATCCGCAGCGCCGAGTTCGGCGCCGAGGTCGAGGCGCTGGGCGGATACGACGCGCGCGACATGGGGCGCGTGATGGCCGAGATCGGCGGGTGATTCAGCCGAGAACCTCTGCGCTCAGAACCTGTAGGTCGGGCAGCGCAGCCGGCGCGAGCGTTTCGCCGCGCTGCACCGTCCGCTCGGTGCGGTAGCCGTCCGGCGTGGGATCGCGGTAGACGGTGACCGTCTCGCCGCCTAGGTCGACCAGCCAAACCTCGGGCACCCCGCCGCGGGCATAGAGCGGCACCTTGACGCGGCGGTCCGGCTCGGCCGAGGACTCGGCCACCTCGATGAGTAGGAGCACATCCGCCGGCGTGGGATGGGCTGATGCGTAGAGATCGGCACGCGGGCGCAGGACGGCGACATCGGGCTGCGGCTCTGAGTCCTCGCTCAGACGAACTGGGTCCTGGATGCCGATCACCGCTGTGGTGCCAAGCTCTTGACTAAACAGTCGGTTGAGCCGCTTCACGCACCCAGCGTGGCGGTGTCCAATCGGCGTCATCTCGACGATCTCTCCCTCGATCAGCTCGACGCGGTCGTCCTCGCCGAGGATGCCGGCCTGGCCCATGCGCTCGTACTCGTCGACCGTGAACTTGCGC
>JACQUS010000416.1 GCA_016210125.1 Chloroflexota bacterium
CGCTGGACAAGGCCACCGTGCAGGGCATCCTCCAGCGCGAGGGCGCCGGCCGGGTGGCCTACGACGCAGGGACGGAGCGCTACAGCGCAAGAGCGTAGGATGATTTCAGATTACGTCCGGGGCGGGAGCACTTGTCAAACGTCGTGAACCTCCGTTCCCTCCGGATCGATGATCGGCTCGCCACGCGGAGTGAATTCCTTGCGCAGCACACCCTCAGCCGCGTGCCGGCGCGCTTCCTCCTCCAGCCGGTCGGCGGGCTCGTCCGCAGCGACGGCCCACGCGGCGGCGAACGCCGCGTCACGCTCGCGCCACTTGTAGACCGTCGAGCGGCCCGCGCCGACCGGCTCCGCAGCCCTCGTGACGTTGCCCAACTGCGCGAAGTGCGCCAGGAAACTCTTTTCTTGATGTGTACGCTGTCCACTGGTCATGTGGCCACCTCCTAGCCGGTGCGACAGACCGTCTTTGCGTCGTGCTCGCACCGCGTGCAGGTGAGCGCCGGCCCACGGTTCGGCTGGCCGCGCAGAGCCAGGGCTACCTGACCCCCGCTCACGCCGCACCTCCGCCAGCCGCCCCCAGCTCACCTGTCAGCTTGGTCAACGCCTCGCGGTGGGGCCTGGTTCCGCGCAACGTCGCCCTGCTCGTGGACCCGCCGCGCGGCAACCGCCCCGCAGTGCAACCATTCACGCCAGAGCAAGCCCGCGTGTTTCTCGATGCCGTGCAGGGGGACCGCCTCGAAGCGCTCTACACCGTCGCCCTGTCCGTCGACCTTCGGCAAGGAGAAGCGCTTAGCCTCCGCTGGGAAGACGTGAATCTCGAGCAACGTCGGCTCAGCGTGCGGTACGCACTTCAGCGCATCGGCGGCAAACTCCAGCTCGTAGAGCCCAAGACGGCCAAGAGCCGCCGCACCCTGGCGCTTCCCGCGTTCGCCGTGACCGCGCTACGGGCGCACAAGGTACGCCAGCTCGAAGAGCGCGTGCGCCTCGGCGCCCACTGGCGGGATACCGGCTTCATCTTCACGTCGAGCGTCGGCACGCCGCTGGAGGCGCGCAACGTCGTGCGCCACTTTCATGCCGTCCAGGCGCGCATCGGTATCAGGCCACGTCGCCGCTTCCATGACCTCCGGCACAGCGCCGCCAGCCTGCTCCTAGCCCAGGGTGAGGACCTGCGCGGCATTATGGAACTGCTCGGGCACAGCCAAATATCGCTCACGGCGAACCTGTACGCCCACGTGCTCGACGCCAGCAAGCGCCAGACGGCGGACCGCATGGACGCGCTTTTCGGCGCTTAGGCTGTCACTTAGGCTGTCAACCAGCAGAAAAGCCCCGTCGGGTGTCCGGCGGGGCTTCCTGTTTTTGGCTTCCCGTAAGGGATTCTCTTGGTGAGCCGCGTAGGACTCGAACCTACAACCCGCTGATTAAGAGTCAGCTGCTCTACCAGTTGAGCTAGCGGCCCTTGACATCGCTATGGTACCGGACCATCGACTGCGCTGTCAAGGCCAGCCTGCCGTCATCGGGATCGCTTGCTCATCGCGGTGGCCCGGCCCCCAAGGCGTTATCGCGGAGGAGGCGAAGCCCACTCCGCATCCCTTCGAAAATGGCTTGCGGCCGGCGCTGGCCCGCCCCACCCGTCCCAGAGTGGTACGCAGAGGAGCGAAGCCCCGCTGCGCTCCCCATGCGGCGCAGCCCCTTTTCGTGCGCCGCCGGCGTCCCGTAGGGACATCGCCAACTCCCTCTGAGCCCGTCCAAAGACCGCGTCTTCGCGGCAAAGTAGTATCGGCCGGCTCGGCGCGCTCAGGCCACGGCGATTCGGGGTGGTGCGGGGGCCGCGCCGAGCCGGCCGCCGGGGGCTAGCCGCCGGCCCGGCGGACGCGGCAGAGCGTGACCTTGAGGTTGGTCTGATCGGACAGCGGGCAGCGCTGGTCCTTGTCGATCAGCCAGTTCACCGAGGGCCAAGGGTGGAAGGGCTGCCGCTCGTCCCAGCCCAGGGGCACATAGATGGCCGACGGACGAATGCCCGGGTCGACGCGCGCGATGGCCTCGATGCTGCCGCGCGCTGACGCGATGACCACGCGGTCGCCGGTCTGGATACCCAGAGCGGCGGCTTTCTGCGGGTGTATGTGGCAGACCATGTCCGGCTCCATCTCGCTGGCCTGCCAGAGCCAGTGCGTCCACGAGTGGAAGTGCGCAGCGGCAGCGCGGCCGGTGATGAGCTCCGTGTCGAAGTCGCCGCGTGGGTACGCCGCGTTGACGATGCGCACCGGCCGCGTGTGCACCGTGTTGCCCCAGAACGGGGCCGGCACGCCCTCGTCGGCATCGGTGGCCAGGTACTCGAGATAGGGCAGGTCCACGAGCTGCTCGCGCTCGGTGTAGAACTCCGGGAGGGCGCTGAGGCCGTATTGCCGGAAGCCGGCCTCGAGCTCTGGCGTCCACAGCTCGATCTTGCCCGACGGCGTGGGAAAGCGCCGGCCCTGCGGATCGCCGGGAAACGGCTGGCCCTCTATGAACATGGTCTCCAGCTCTGGGCTATCCTCGGTCGGCATCGGGCCGCGCAGCGAGTGCGTGGGCGAGCGGCGGAAGCGCGCCACGGTCATGCCGCGCATCGACGGGTCTTGGATCATGAGGTTGTCCCAGAGCAGCGCCGGGTCCTTGTAGTCGTCCTTGAGCACGTCGTCGAAGCCGAAGCGCTTGCCCAGCTCGATCCAGAACCAGTAGTCGGGCTTGGCCTCGCCGGGCGGGTCGATAAGCTTGTCGATCCACACCAGCCGCCGCGTCTCGTCGACCCGCGTCACCTCGCCGCACTCGATGCTCGTGGCCGCCGGGAAGACGAAATCGGCGTACGCGCTGGTGGCGTTGGGCCAGAGCTCGAGGTGCGCCAGCACGTCGAGGTGCATGATGCCCTCGCGAAGATCGTCCTGATCGGGGCAGAGCGCCAGCGGGTTGCTGGTGGTGATGAGCGCCTTGAGCGGGTAGGGCCGCCCGCTGCGCATGGCCTCCGTCCAGCCCGAGAACGAGGTGCGCAGGCCGAAGCGCCGTGGCAAGGCGTCCTGGTCGCGCGCCAGGACCGGGCCGAGCACCAGCGGGCTGCCGATGGTGTTCATGCCCGCGCCCGGCTTGCCGTAGTGCCCGCGCAGTGCGCCGAGCATGAGGAAGACGCGGCAGGTCTGCGTGCCGTTGGCGTGCTGCGTGAAGCCGCGGTTGAAGAACACCGCCGGCCGCTCGGCGTGCGCGTACAGCTCGCTAAGCCAGGTGATGTCGCGCGCCGCGAGGTCGGTGATCGGCGCCGCCCACTCGGCCGTGTAGCCCTGATGCAGGACGAAATCGCGGACCTCGTCGTAGCCCAGGACCCAGTCGCGGACGAAGGCCCGATCGACGCGGTCCTCGTGGGTGAAGAGGTAGTGCAGCATGGCCAGGCCGAGGGCCATGTCCGTGCCTGGCCGGATGGGCAGCCAGCGGTCGGCCTTGGCCGCCGTCGCGCTGCGCCGCGGGTCGACGGCCACCAGCGGCGTCCCATTATGCACGCGCCAGTCGTTGATGCGCCCGAAGTACACCGGTCGGGTCTCGGCCATATTGTCGCCGACGAAGAGATACAGGTCCGAGGTGCCGAGGTCGCCGTCGGTGAACACGTTCGGGTTGGCCCACGTCCCCTGCGTGACCAGGTACGCCACCTGCGATGACGTGGCGCAGTACGGCCCAGTGCCGGTGCGGTTCGGCGTGCCCCAGCGCTCGGCGAAGACCACCGCGGCGCCGAGGAAGCCGAGCAGCCCGCTGCGCGTGCCCGTGTAAATGCCCAAGGCCTCCGGCCCGTAGCGCTCGCGCACCGCGCGCAGGCGCTCGGCCAGCTCGTCCAGCGCGTCGTCCCAGCTCACGCGGACGAGCTTCCCTTCGCCGCGCCGGCCGACGCGCTTGAGCGGATAGCGCAGCCGATGGGGATTGTCGAACATCTGCGCCTGAAGCTGGCTCTTGGGGCAGACGCGGCCGAGCGTGTTGGGGTCGAGCGGGTTGCCGGTGATGCTGGCCACGCGGCCGTCGCGCAGGTACACCAGGGTCGTGCAGCTATTGAAGCAGATGTTGCAGGCCGCGCGGTGCACCGTGCCCGCCAAGACGCCGTCGCGTGCGGCGCTGTGCGGGTAGCCCTCGGCCGGCGGCGCCGGCCGCAGCGCCTCCGCCAGGTCGGCGACCACCGCGGCGATCTGGCTGAGCAGCCCACCGCGCCCGGCCGGGACCACGTCACGCCGCATGCTGTCTCTCCTCGGTACACACCGCGCCGCGCCGGCCACGCCGCCGGCGGCCCGACGCTTGGCCGCTCTCTGCGGTCGTCGGCTTGCTTCTGGGTAGCGCTCGCGGGCTTGCCTGCCGCAATCGTACACCAGGCGCGCCGCGCCGTGGGCGCCGGGCCGCGCCGCGGCGCGGCGGTTGACCTCATCCCCCGTCCCCCTCTGCGCACGTGGGGAG
>JACQUS010000050.1 GCA_016210125.1 Chloroflexota bacterium
GACCGGGCCGGCCGGCCACCAGACCTCGCCACAGACGGCGCAGCGCGGCAGGCGCAGCTCGCCCTGGCGGGCGCCCTCCCAGAACGGCAGCTCGTCCTCGTAGAGATGGGGCTGGGGCTTCGCGTCGGCCACGCCGGCTACCTCCCGAAGACGAGCGCGTCGCCGAACGGCGTCGCCCACTGCATGATCTCGGCATCGCGCACCTGGCGCTCGCCGCACTGGCCGCGGAGCTGGCGCACGATCTCGACGATATGGTTCCAACCGGTGGCGTGGGCCTCCGAGAGCAGCCCGCCGTTAGTGTTCACCGGTAGGTCGCCGCCGAGCTCGATGCGCCCACCCTGCACCCACGCCAGCGCCTCGCCGGGCGGGACGAAGCCGAAGCGCTCCAGGGCGAACAGGACGTTGGGCGAGAAGGCATCGTACACATAGAGGCCGTCGATGTCGGCCGGCGTGACCTCGGCCACGCGGTACGCCGCGTGCTCCTCGCCGCGGAACTCGGGCAAGCGCTGCTGCCAGGCGCCGAGCCCCGGCCGGGCGAAGATGAACTCCTCGCGGCCGGCGCGCAGGCCCTGCATGCCCTTGACCAACACGGGCGCCTGCCGTAGGTCGCGCGCCCGCTCGGCCGCGGTGACCAGGACGCACGCCGCGCCGTCGCTCATGACGGCGAAGTCGGCGCGGCGCAGCGGCTCGACGATGTAGGGCTCGGCCAGGTAGGCCGCTAGGTCCATGGGCTTCTGCATAACGGCGTTGGGATTCAGTCGCGCGTGCCTGCGCAGGGCTATGGGCACAGCAGCCAGGTCCTCCGGCCGGCCGCCGTAGCGATGCAGGTAGATACGCATGCTCATCGCCGCGCCGGCGCCCGGGGCGGTCATACCGTAGTGCGGTGTCTCGCCGTGGGAGCCGCCGCCCTGCCGCTCGCCCTCCACATCCATGGGGCCGCCCATCGTGCCGAGGCGCGAGAAGCACACCGCAGCGAGGCAGGCCACGCAGGTGGCCAGCCCGCCGGCGACGGCCAGCACGGCGTGCTGCAGCGTTGGGCCGACGAAGCGGCCGTGCGTCCAGGTCTGGTCGGCGAAGCGCAGGTCTAGGCCGAAGGCCTCGGCCAGGCGATCGTAGTCGACGCCGAGCGGCCACCCGACGTTGGTCAGCAGCCCGTCGACGTCGTCTTTGCGCAGCCCGGCGTCTTCGAGGGCGTTGCGCAGGGCCTCGGCGGCCAGGGCTAGGTTGCTGCGCGCCGTGCGGCGCTCGAAGCGCGAGACCCCGACGCCGGCCAGGGCCACGCGGTCCTTCAGCGCCCAGCCTGCCACGATGCGCTGCTCCGCTCGCCAGAGTCGAGCCTTCGATAGCCGACGCGCGCTCGCGCCGACCGCAGCAACCAGCGCCAGGGGGTGAGCGAAGGTCGCTGGCCGCGGGCCGCGCGCGAGCGCGTGCCCCGATTGTGGAGCGCACGCAGGGGGGTTGTCAACGCGTTGGTGCCCCTAAGCGCCCGCGGGCACAATGAGCGCGATGCTGGCCGTGTAGCCGTGCAGGAACACGCGCCCGCCGACCGGGCCGATCTCGCCGTTGCAGAAGAAGCCGGCGATCGCCTGCACGCCGAGCAGCTCCGCCAGCGTCCGCGCGTCGTGGTCGGGCTCGCCGAAGAGGCCCACGCCGCGGCCGTTGCAGGAGCAGAGCACCGCGGCCACCGGCCGCTGCTCGCCCGACATCTCCTTGCTCCGCGCCAGCAGCACCCGCAGGTCCTCATCAGCGGCGCGGGCGTCGCGGATCTGGAACTGCAGCGTCTGGCCGATGCGCGGGTGGGCGCTGATGGCCAGCGCCCCGCTGGTGCGGTTGAGGCCGATGAGGTTGCGGATGAGGAAGTCGCCGCGGCCGAACTCCGCGCGCCGCTCGTCCATCGCCAGGCCGACGAGCAGGTTGCGCTGCGCGCGCTCGCGGACCTCCGGCGGCAGCGCCTCGAGCGTGCTGACCAGCACCTCCAGCGCCGGACGCTGCGAGATGGTCTCGACCAGGTGGCCGCGCGCGCCGGTGATCGTCCACGGCTCGCCGATGGGCTCGGCGCCCTGCGACACGACGCAGCGCACGGTGTAGGCCCCGCCGAGCGCGACGGCGACGGCGCCCTCGTCGTAGACGCCGTCGTCGAGGAAGACGTGCGTGCGCTGGGCGCGCTGGTCGCCCGAGGCCAGCCCGCCGACGAGCGGCCGGCCGGGGTAGGCTGCCGCGAGCCCCCCCACCAGGGCCTCGACGTCCATGCGGAACGGATCACCGAACACGAGCCAGGCATTGACCTCCGAGGGCTCGACGAACGCCTCGCGCTGCCAGTCGGCGGGCTGCCGGCAGACCTCCAGCGTCTCCTGGGTGAAGCGTGCGGCGCGCAGCGTGGCCCCGGGCAGGGATAGCGCGAGCAGGGCCAGGGCCGGCTCGCCCTCGACCTCGCGCGCCGTGCCGATCACGCCCTGGCCGCTACAGCCGACGAGCACGCGGGCGCGCGTCGCCTCGTAGGCGCGGCGAACGAGCGCCGGGAAGTCCTCGGCGTAGGCGTGGCTAGCGAACAGGAAGACCAGATCGGCCGCCCCGGCCTCGGCGACGAGCGCGCTCGTCTGGCGCAGGGCCTCGTCGAGGGCGCGCCGCCCGTCGGCGTGGCAGGCCAGAGCGGCTTGCGCACGCATAATCACGCTCCTGGCATGCTCTGGGCTGACCCATCCAGCCACCGGGCCTCCCTAAGCAGCTCGTCGGGAAGAATGGCACTGGCATCGAGAACCTCGATGCCCAGCAGGTGACCCGACGCATCGAAGTCGAGGTTGACCATCCCGCGACCTGGAGAGAGACTAACGTCCTCGGCCATGTCCGATAGCTTGCACTCGTGGGTCGCCTTTACGCCTCCAGGCTCAATGGCATCAACGAGGTAGATATATGCGGCATCGGCTTGGCGATCATACGTGACTCTCATCAGTCGCCTCCGCAAATGGCGGCCGTTGCAAACCCGCCTCACTCTGCGCTGACGGGCCCTTCGGGTCGGAGGCTGAAGCGCCGACCCTTGTCGATGACCGTGATCACCTCGTCAGTCGCGTTGTCGACTATGACTCTTATGCCACGGCCCGTTGAAGACTTGCTCGCCGGGAGATCGTACATAGTCCTCCCCGGCCCGGCCCCCGATCTCTTGTATCCCTGCGCGATGGCCTCCTCGACGGACTCCGTCGATATGCCGCGTTCCTGCATGCGCTGTTTGGCGTGGTGACAATAGCGTCTGCCCGCGGCTGAAGACCAGCTTACCACGTGTGCGCCCGCGCACTCAGATGGCCCGGCCGACGCTGTGGCCCTCGAAGACGGCCTCCAGCGCCGTCCGCGGTGCGACCGCGTCGCCGATCAGCCGGCGCTCCGGCACGAGCCCGCGCAGCGCGCCGTACAGCTCGTCGCAGGCCACGCCGCCGTAGGCCGCCACCACGCCGCTGATACCGTCCAGCGCCTCGTCCTCGCCAGTCGAGACGTCCTCTAGCACCAGGCGCTGGCCGTCGTAGGCCCGCACCGCGCGCAGGGCCAGCACCTTGATCTTCTTGTCGCGGAAGCGCTCGCGCACGCCGAGCATACTGTAGACTGTGACGCGCCAGCCGATGGCGCCCTGCGCGGTGATGAGCGTCACGCGCTTGCCTAAGTCGGCCAGGTGCTCGGCCGTGGCTACGGTCGGCACGTTGCCGTCGGCCTCGACAACGGCCACGTGCTCGCCCAGGCGCTCCGGGGCCTCCAGCGCCTCCCAGACGGTCAGCGCCCGCTCGGCGCCGCGGAAGTCGGCGCGCTTCGGCACAGAGCCCGTGGCCACGACGACCACGTCCGGCTGGAAGGCGACGACGCGCTCCGGCGTGGCCTCGCGTCCGCACTCGATCCGCACGCCTAGCTTCTCACACTGCTTCTCGAAGTAGGTCCGTGCCTGGACGAACTCGAGACGGCTGGCGATGCGCGCGGCGATGTTCACCTGCCCGCCGACCTCCGGCGCCCGCTCCCAGAGGGTCACGCTGTGCCCGCGCAGGGCGGCGACGCGCGCCGCCTCGAGCCCGGCCGGCCCGCCGCCGACGACCAGCACGCGCTTCTTGAGCGCCGCCGGCTCGAGCGTGCCCTCACCCCACTCGCCCTCGCGACCAGCGGCCGGGTTCATGAGGCAGGTGATCGGCTGGTGCAGCTCGATCATGGCGATGCAGCCCTGGTTACAGGCGATGCAGGGGCGGATGTCGTCCTCGCGGCCCTCCAGCACCTTGCGGATGTGGAAGGGGTCGGCGATGTGCGCCCGCGCCATGCCCACTAGGTCGGCCTGGCCGGCGGCGAGCACCTCCTCGGCGAGGGACACGCGGTTGAAACGGCAGACGGCGAAGACCGGCAGGTGCGGCACGGCGGCCTTGATGCCCGCCGGCAGGTGACGGAACGCCGCGCGCGCGAAGTGCATGTCGGCCATCTGCGTGGCCAGCGAGTAGGCGGCGATATACGCCGAGTGGCTGACGTTGACGAAGTGCAGCGGCACGGCGTCGGCAATCTTGGGCACCAGGCGCTGCATGTCGGCGAGGCTCAGCCCGTCCGGCATGAACTCCTCGGCGCTGATGCGGATGCCAAGCGGGAAGTCGGGGCCGAGGGCCTGGCGCACGGCGCGAATGACGGCCAGGGGGAAGCGCAGGCGGTTCTTCTCGCTGCCGCCGTACTCGTCAGTGCGCTGGTTGGATATGGGCGACATGAACTGCTGGAGCAGGTGGCCGTGGCCGAAGTGCACCTCCAGGCCGTCCAGCCCGGCCTCGCGCAGGTGCA
>JACQUS010000434.1 GCA_016210125.1 Chloroflexota bacterium
GCGAGGGCCTGGGCTTCGACGTGGTCTCCGGCGGCGAGCTGTACGCCGTCAAGCGCGCCGGCGCGACGCTCGGCGCGGTGTACTTCCACGGCAACAACAAGTCGCCGTCGGAGCTGCGCGAGGCCCTGGACTGGGGCGTCGGGCGCATCGTCGTCGACTCGGCCCACGAGCTCGACCTACTGGAGGACCTCGGTCGCCAGCGCGGCGTGCGGCCGGCCATCTTGCTGCGCATCTCGCCGGGCGTCGAGGCGCACACGCACGACTTCCTCAAGACCGGCATCCTCGACTCGAAGTTCGGCTTTCCGATCGTCACCGGCCAGGCCGAGGAGATCGTCGCGCGGGCGGCGCGCTCGCGACACGTCGAGCTGCTGGGCCTGCACTGCCACATCGGCACGCAGATCTTCGACCTGGAGCCGTTCCGCGAGGCGGTGGCCCGCGTGCTGGCCTTCGCCGGCGCGACGACGCTGCGCAACGGTTACGCGCTGCGCGAGTTCAGCCCCGGCGGCGGCTACGGCATCCGCTACACGCGCGCCGACGACCCGCCCGACCTTGGCGTCGCTGCGCGCTCGGTGGCCGGGGCCGTGCGCGAGCTGGCGACGCAATATGGCCTGCCGCTGCCGCGCCTGCTCGTCGAGCCAGGGCGCTCGATCGTCGGGCCGGCCGGCGTCGCGCTCTACACCGTCGGCGCGCGCAAGGAGATCCCCGGCGTGCGCACCTACGTCTCGGTGGACGGCGGGATGGGCGACAACATCCGCCCGGCGATCTACGGCGCGAAGTACGAGGCGCTGGTGGCCAACCGGCCCGAGGCGGCGCGCGACGAGGTGGTGACCGTCGCCGGCAAGTACTGCGAGTCCGGGGACATCCTGATTCGCGACGTCGCGCTGCCGCGCCTGGCGGCCGGCGACGTGCTGGCGGTGCCGTCGTCGGGCGCGTACTGCCTGGCGATGTCCAGCAACTACAACCTGAACCCGCGGCCGGCGGTGGTGCTCGTGCGCGAGGGCCAGGCGCGGCTCATCCGCCGCCGCGAGACCTACGAGGACATGACCGCCTGCGACGTGGGGTGAGGGGGCACCTCACCCTTGCATAGTGGGCGCGACGGGTTTTTCGGAGGGCTACGCGATGCTCGGCCGTGTCGGTGACCGCCCGTCCACCGTCGTCTTGCTGTGCGCGATTGCGCTGCTGCTTGCTGCCTGCCTCGGCGGCGGGCCGGAGCCGGCCGCGGCGGCGCCCACGCCGGCCGCGCGCCCGGCGGCCGAGCCGGCGCAACTGCCCCAGCCCGCCGCGCCGGCGAGTCAGCCCCCCGCCGCCGTGACCTCCGGCGCCGTGCCGGCCCCGGCCGCGACGGCTGCGCGATCGGCAGGGCCGCCGAGGCAAGCGCCGGCGCAGCCGCCGGCATTCCCCGGCGGCCCGGCGGTCGCGGTGCGCAGCGTGCACATCGCCGCCGGCGCGTTCACGATGGGGCGCGACGACGGGCCGGCCGACGAGCGGCCCGCCCATAGCGTGCAGCTCGCCGCCCTCAAGATAGACGTCCTGCCGGTGACAACCACGGAGTTCGCCGCCTTCCTCAACGTTGTCGGGCCGGCCAATCGGCGGGGGCAGAATCTCTTCGACGTGGAGGACCCAGACGCGCGCATCCACCGCGTTGACGGGCGCTTCCGGCCCGACCCGGGCTTCGACCGTCATCCGGTCGTCGAGGCGAGCTGGTTCGGCGCGCGCGACTACTGCGCCTGGCGCGGGGCGCGCCTGCCGAGCGAGGCCGAGTGGGAGCGCGCCGCGCGCGGGCCCGAGGGCCGGCCGTACCCTTGGGGCGACGCGGCGCCGGACACGACGCGCGCCCGCTTCGGCGCTCGTATGAACGACTACCTGCCGGTCGGCAGCATCGCCGCCGGGAGCACGCCGGACGGCATTCTGGACCTAGCCGGCAACGTGTGGCAGTGGCTGAGCAGCCTTTACCGCCCGTACCCCTACCGAGCCGACGATGGGCGCGAGGATGGCGATAGTCGCGACGAGCGGGTGACGCGCGGCGGCGGGCACGGCTCGCCGGCCGCGCATTTGCGGGCAAGCTACCGCGGCCGTGGCCTCTCGCGCGCGCCGTCGGCCGGTCACCACAACATCGGCTTCCGCTGCGCCCGCGGCCCGTGAAGCACGCGAAGCGCGCCTGTCCGGCGCCTGCTGCAGCGGCTGCCACGGCCGTGGCGCCGGCGAAACCAAAGCCAGCGCAATCCCCCGCACCAGCGGGCGGCCCGGCCGCGGCGGTCGCGGCGCGCAGCGTGCGCATCGCCGCCGGCGCGTTCCGGTTGGGGCGCGACGACGGGCCGCCCGACGAGCGGCCCGCCCGACGAGCGGCCCGCCCATAGCGTGCAGC
>JACQUS010000435.1 GCA_016210125.1 Chloroflexota bacterium
GGGGGCGTTGCCCATGTCGCTGCGCGACGCCAGCGACGCATGAGAAGCGGCTGTGCCGCAGGGAGATAGCCTCACCCCCTGGCCCCCTCACCAGCGCGGCGGGAGAGGGGAAGCAGGGCGCGCGGGGAGTCCAGAGGTCGCCTTGGGAGACCTCTGGGATCCTCTCTTGGGAGTCTCTTTCAGGGGTGGGGCGGGGCAGCCGCCCAGCGGGGTATTTTCACAGGAGGATGCGAGCGATGAACATGAAGTTCGGCGTCGGCATGCTGACGGACAGCCTTTGGGGCATCGCCGAGCGGGCCAAGCTCGCCGACGAGCTGGGCTTCGACCTGGTGCGCATCGCCGACTCGCAGTGCCTCTTCCGTGATCTCTACGTCTCGCTGACGCTGGTCGCCCTGCACACCACGCGGTGCATGATTGGCCCCGGCGTGACCAATCCGGTGACGCGCCACCCGACGGTGACCGCCGGGGCTATCGCCAGCATCGACGAGCTGTCGGGCGGGCGGGCCATCCTGGGCATCGGCGCGGGCGACAGCGCGGTGTTCAACATCGGCGAGCGGCCGGCCGGCGCGCAGGCGCTCAAGGAGTACGTCGTCGCCATTCGCGAGCTGTTTCAGCGCGGTGAGACGGTCTACCGTGGCAGGCTTTGCCGGCTGACCTGGCCGCAGCGCGCAGTGCCGATCTGGGTCGCCGCGGCCGGACCGAAGGCGCTGCGCGTGGCCGGCGAGGTGGCCGACGTGGTGGTGATGGGCAGCGGCTTCCTGCCGGAGTGCGTTACGGACGACCTCGCCTTCGTCGAGGAGGGCGCCCGCGCGGCCGGCCGCAGCCTCAAGGACGTGGAGATTTGGGTCTTCGGCCCAGGCAACGTCGCCGCGACACGCGCCGCGGCCATCGAGCCCGTCAAGGCGGCCACCGCGGCCACGGGCCACCTCTCGTTCGCCCGCGGCGTGGGCCGGCACGTGCCGCCGGAGCTGGCGCCGGCCATCATGCGGCTGGTGGAGGGCTACCGCTCCGACCAGCACCAGCAGGGCGTCGGCAGCCACAACGCACGGCTGGTCGATGACCTGGGACTGATGGACTACATGGCGCGGCGCTTCGCTTTGGCCGGCACGCGCGACGAGTGCGTCGAGCAGGCCCACGCCCTGGCGGCGGTCGGGGTGCAGGGGCTCATGCTGACCATCGTCACGCCCGACCCGCTGCGGACGATCCGCGACCTGGGCGAGCAGGTGCTGCCGGCCTTCCGCTAGGGGCTCCCCCCGCGCCTGCCGCCTTTCCTTATAGCGGTGGGAAAGCGTGCGAACTTCGGCGCTGCAATTCCCGGAAACGCGGCGAGCAGCGCCCGTGCGATGAGCGGCCAGGCAGGTGGTGGCAAAAAGTTCACCGCGCGATGGGGAAGACGCCACGCGCGCGGCGCACGGTTTTGCCGATCATGAAAATGAAGGCCACATCGCATGGCACGCTGGCGAGGGGACCGTGAAGATGATCTTGATCGTGGACGACCACGCCCAGGTGCGCAAGCTTGTGCGGCTGGTCCTCGAGGGCGACGGCTACGCCGTGCTCGAGGCCGGCAGCGCCGCGGAGGCCCTGGCGCGTAGCGCGGAGCACGCCGGCGCGATCGACCTGCTGCTGACGGACGTGGCGATGCCGGGCATGTGCGGCGGCGAGCTGGCGCGCCGACTGCGCCAGCACCGTCCCGCGGTGCCCGTGCTGTTCATGTCCGGTTCGGCCTGGAAGGCCACGCTGTGCGAGACCGTTCCCGGCGCGGACGTGGCGTTGCTGCGCAAACCGTTCACGCTCAGCGCGCTGCGCTGCGCCGTGCAGGCTGCGCTGGCCGAGGCCGGGTGACGCTCGGCTCAGCGCCCGGCGAGCACCCGCGCCACGGCGCGCCGTAGCGCGTCGAGGCTCGGCGGCTTCGGCAGCAGGCTGTCGATGTGCGCCAGCGGGACATCGATGGTCAGGTGGCTGGAGTAGCCGGTGCAGAGAATGACCGGCAGGTGCGGCCAGCGCTCCTTGACCCGTCGGGCCAGCTCGAGGCCGTGCATGCCCGGCATGCCGTGGTCGGTGATGAGCAGGTCCGCCGCCGCCGCCGTCAGCAGGGCCAGCGCCTCCTCGGCGTCCCTGGCCTCGACCACGCGGTGGCCGTCGAGGCGCAGCGCGATGGCCAAGAAGGCGCGCACGCCAGCCTCGTCGTCGACCACCACGATGCGTCGCGGCGCGACCGCCCCGCCCTCGCTCGTCGGCACCTTGGCCAGCGGCGCGGCCTGCACGGTCGGCAGGTAAAGCCGGACGCTCGTCCCCCGTCCCGGAGCGCTCTCGATCTCGAGCTGCCCGTCGTGCCGGCGCGCCGTGCCGTACACCGACGCGAGACCCAGCCCGGTCCCGCGATCGCCCTTGGTCGAGTAGAAGGGCTCGACGCAGCGCCGGAGGGTCGGCTCGTCCATGCCGGCCCCCGTGTCGCTCACCTCGACGCAGACGAAGGCCGCCGGTGTCCGACCGAAGGCGACGGTCGGCCGCGACGCCGACGCCGGCGTGCTGCGCGTGCCGATCGTCAACCGCCCGCCATCCGGCATGGCGTCCACCGCGTTGAAGATGAGGTTAAGCAGCGCCTGGCGTAGCTCGGCCTCCAGCCCACCGACCTCTGGCAGTGGCGAAAGCTGGCAGACGACCTGTATGCTCGTGCCGCGCCGCTGGGCCTCGGCGCGCCAGCGTGGCTCGCTCAGACGCAGCGCGTCCTCGACCAGGGCGTTGAGATCGAGCGGCGTGAGCTGCTCCTCGGCCTCACGCGGCCGGTAGAAGGCGCGCAGACGCGCGACCATCTCGGCCGCATCGCACGCGGCCTTATAGATCTCCTCGGCGAACGAGCGCACCTGGTCCGGGTTACCGGCGGCGTTTGGCCGCGTCAGCAGCAGCTCGGCGTAGCCGCGAATCGGCGTCAGCACGTTGTTGAAGTCGTGCACGATGCCGCTGGCCATCTGCCCGAGCGCCGCCAAGCGCTCCTGAGCAGCAAACTGCTCGTAGGCCGGCTGCAACTGCACGTTGGCCTGGCGCAGCTCGATGAGCAGCCGCGCCACCTCGACCGCGCCGCCGACGTAGCGCGACACGCGCAGCGCCAGGGCACGCAGCGGCGCGGCGATCCCGTCAGGCACGTCGGTGACGAGAGCGACGACGCCGAAGAGCCGATCGTCGAACGCAACCGGCACGAGGAAGGCGCTGCGGCCCTCGCACTCGGCGGCCGGCCAATGCGGCTCGCCCTGCGTGTCCGGCACGTAGAGCGGCCGACGCGCGGCCGCGACCCGGCCGAGCAGGCTGTGAGCCTCGCCGACCGCGAAGCGCACCGCGGGGCGCACGGAGGATTCGGCGCAGCCGACCGCCGCGCTGCACTCCAGCGCGTGCTCATCGGCGAAGGTGTAGACGTGGACGTGGGGAACGCCGAGGGCCTGGATGAAGGTCTCGGCCACGAGGTGCGGCAGGCGCTCGGCGTCGGCCTGCACCAGCTCGCTCTGCTTGCGGAGGACGACCTCGAGGGCCTCCCGCCGCTTGCCCATTGCCCGCCTCCCCAGCGGCCCGACGCCGGCAGCCCGTGAACGACTCAGGCGATCCAGTAGCCTTTGACGTGCAGCGCCGTCATCAGGCCCAGCAGCGTGGCCAGCGCGCCGATGACGCCGCCCTCGACGGCCGGATGGCGCGCCACGCGCGCGAGGAGCAGCCAGAGCGGCAGCGCCGGCAGCGTGTAGCGTAGCATGCCGTCGAGCGGGCGGTACGCCGGCAGGCTCAGGTAGAGCGCGAGGAGGGCGAGTGTCCAGAGACCCCAGGCAGCGTGCCCAGCGCGCAGCGCCCAGAGCGCCGCGCCAAGCGCCGCGACGACGGCGACGACGTTCAGTAGCTCGATGATCTCCCACTCGGGATTGCGCAGCGCGATCTGCGCGCCCCGCAGCACCGTGTCCCAGGGCCAGGCCCAGCGGTGCGGCCAGTAGGTCTGGGCCACGCGCACCGGGGCCAGGAGGTCGCCAGTCAGCGTCCAGAGGTAGAGCAGCCAGAGCGCCGGGCCAAGCGGGATGAGCAGGATCCACAGCCCGGACAGCCCGACACGGCCTTTCCGGCGGCGCAGGTACTCCCAGGCGAAGGGCACGGCGAGGAGGCACCCGGGCACGTGCGACAGCGCGGCGAAGCAGCCGGCTAGGCCGGCAACCAGCCAGCGGTGGCGGCGCAGCGCCCAGAGGCAGCCGGCCAGACCGACCAGCAGCAGCGCCTCAGGATAGGGCGCGGTATAGTACAGCGCGCCCGGGGCGAAGGCCAGCACGGCCACCGTCCGCCGCGCGACGTCGGGCCCGTGGTCCTCGCGCACCAGGCGGTAGAGCAGCGCCGCGCCGATGGCGAAGGCGACGAGCACGATGAGCAGGCCGGCCCAGAGGACCGCCCCGCCGGGCGAGACCTGCGGCGCGATGACGAGCAGCAGACGGCTGAGCACGGCCTCCAGCAGCGGTAGCATAGGCCAGAAGGCGGCGCTGGCCGCGGCCGGCCCGCTGGCTTGGTAGCCGTCCAGGGCGATCGCCGCGTACCACGAGGCATCCCAGGCATACCACGGGCCAAGGTCGGGGCGCGCCGTGTAGGCCGGGCTGCGGAACATGGTGTTCAGGCGCGGGCTGTCGGGGACGAGGTGCAGGCCGACGTAGCCGACGGCCAGCACGGCCGCGCGCGACGCCAGAACGAGGGCCAGCGGCACCAGCACCCAGCGCCACGGGGCCAGCGCCATGCGGACATGCTTGGGCGTAGAGGCAAGGGAGGCGGCGGTACTCATGGCCCGCCAGGGTACAGTCGCGTTTTCGGGCACGTCAATAGTAGTCCAGATGCCGCAGTCCAGATGCCGCGCTCGGGCGGTGGCGGAGGCACCCCGTTTGGCCGCACAATCGGCCTATCTGCGCGTGCGAGGGGCACGTATGAGTTGGTCATCACCCCAAGGGCGACCACCGCAGGATAAAAGGGGGAATCCAAAGGGGGCTTCGCCCCCTTTGGGATCCTCTTTTGGGTGGGGTGGGGCAGCCGGCCGGCGGTCTAGCTTCAGCCTAGCGCGGGCATCTTGCCCGCCCGGCGCGGTGCGGGCGGTACGCCCGCGCTCCCGGCAGGGCGCACTTGCCACGGCCAGCGATCCCGCGGTCGCCCGCGCTGCGGCGGGCCGCGGCCACCGGGCACGACACGGGGAGTCCAGAGGAGGCGAAGCCCCTTCTGGAAACCTCGCTTGCGGCGGGGTGGGGCGACCCGCCACGGCAGAAGGGCGGCCGAGATGAGTCACGGCCCCGCTCGGCAGGAGAGGAGGACGACACCGATGGCCGGCCCGATCAAGCGCCTCGACCACATCTGCATCGCCGTGCGCGACACGGCCCAGGCCTTGCGCTTCTACCGCGACGTGCTGGGGATGGAGGTGGCCTTTAGCGAGGACCTGCCCGCGGAGGGCGTGCGGGCCACGTTCCTGCGCGCCGGCGACACGCTGGTCGAGCTGGCCGAGCCGCTGCGCGACGACTGCGCCATGGCGCGCTTCATCGCCCGGCGCGGCGAGGGCATCCAGCACGTCTGCTTCGAGGTCGATGACCTGGCGCGTGGGATGGCAGAGCTGGCGGCGCGCGGGGCCGAGCTGCTGCCCGGCCGCCACTACCAGGCCGTCGAGGGCAAGCGCGTGGCCTTTACCGTGCACCCGAAGGCGGCGAACGGCGTGCTCGTCGAGCTGTGCGAGAACGCGTAGGGGACGCAGTCTCGCGCCCGACCGTGGCGCTCGCGCACAAATCTACCGTAACACCAGTGCCGTGGCATTACGTCGCATGTGCGTCGCGTTGTCCCCCGCCGCGCGATGCCCCATTCACGACCCGATCAGAGCGGGTTGCTATAATCGATTAGCGAGGTGATGTGTGGACGTCGATATTGAAATCAAGAACTATAGGTGCTTCGGAGACCCCCGTCCGGCCCGACTCACACTCGATCGTGGATTCACAGCCTTCGTAGGCGCAAACAATTCCGGGAAATCCTCGCTACTAAAGTTCTTCTACGAGTTCCGCGATCTCTTCGCGCTTCTCTCGCAACCGACAGGGAATTTTTCGCAGGCCCTTACTGGCACGCCTAACCCCTTCCGGATTCAGAGCACTGTTGTCGACCATAACGAGATCTTTCACAACCAAAACGACCGTGATTTGGAAGTCTGTATTCGATTCACCCCACGCGAGGACGCTCCGCCGTCTGATGCCGGAGTCTTTCCCAATAGGGTAGACATTACCGTGCCTAGGGGCACACACCACTTCACTTTAGGCCTCAAGGCGGAGGGCATCGCTGTGAAGTGGCCCTCCCACGATTTGTCCGCCCTACACTTGAGCGACAACTCACTCCGCATAGACAATTCCGCTGTTGTAGATTTGACCCCGGTTTACGAGGCCTTTAAGCTAATGGCGGATACTCTCTACGTCGGGGCGTTCAGAAACGCTATCAACCTTGGATCTAACGAGAATTACTTTGACATACAAGTCGGGCAGAAGCTCATTCGCTCCTGGAAGGATCTCAAGAGCGGGAGTGTCAAGAAGCACAACGAGGCATGCTACCGACTTACTCAAGACATACGACGCATTTTTGGATATGAGAGCCTTGAGATCAATCCGTCTGCGGACGAGCAAACTCTTCAGATGTTCATCAATGGTCGAAGCTACAAGCTCTCTGAGCTTGGTTCGGGGCTAGCACATTTTATAGTAGTTCTGGCCAACGTGGCGACGCGCGCTCCGAGCTATCTGCTGATCGACGAACCGGAATTGGGGCTGCATCCCTCGTTACAATTGGAGTTCCTTACCACGCTCGCCTCCTATTGTGGTCGAGGCGTACTCTTCGCGACGCACAGCGTGGGGCTAGCACGTGCCATCGCACCACATGTGTATACC
>JACQUS010000441.1 GCA_016210125.1 Chloroflexota bacterium
CTTCTCCCCGGCCAGAATGTCCTGCAGCTCCCCCTCGACGCCGGCGCGGCCAACCCAGTCGTCCTCTCCGAACCCCCGCGCGCGGAGCTTCGCGAGCTCCTCGGCCGTTGGGCGACCAAGGTAGCCGACGACGTGCGCGGCGACGGCCCCGTGCGGGTACACTCGCGCCGGCTTCTCGCGCAGCAGGACGCCCGGCACGTCGCCGATGCGCGCCTGCGCCTCGGATAGGCGGCTCAGCGGCAGCTCAACCAGCGGCACCCACCAGTCCGGCCGGGCGCCGGCGTAGGCGGCCTGCAGGCGCTCGGGAGTCCAGCCGAGGTAGCCGCTCACGCTCGACAGAAACTGCTGCTCGTCCGCGATCTTGCCCGGCTGCAGGCCGATGGCCAGCAGGCCGCCCTGGACGGCGAGCGCCTGCCCGCTGCGGTCGAGCACGGCGCCGCGCACCGGGTCCTCAGGCAGCATGCGTACGTACGTCGTGTCGCTCAGGCCCTCGAAAACAACTGCCGGCGACCACAGCACGCGCCAGCGGCCGTCCTCGCGAACCATCGTCAGCGTGCGGCGCTCCTCGACTCGCCCGACGCGGGCCGTCTCGTAGACCGCGACGAAGGGGATGACCACGCGCGCAGCGTCGGCCGGGAGCCCCTCGACGGTGCCGAGCGTCAGGCTGACGCGCTGGGCCGTGGCTTCCTCGGCGATGGCGCGGAGGCGGCGGCCGACGGCATCGCGCGCATAGCGGCTGCGCGCCTCCGCGGCCAGCAGGTCATACATCGCGTCGTAGCGGCCCTCGGCCCAGAGCGCGAGGAACTGGCGCGCCACGTCCTCGGGGCGCGCGCTGCCCGGCGTCGGCGTGGCCGGCTCGGCGGCCACGCCGGCGACGCCCGGCGTGGCCGCCACCGTCGGGCGTGGCTCCGGTGCGGCCGCGGCCGGCTGGGAGACGACGGCCGGCGGCGGCCCGCGCTGCTCGAGAACCCAGCGGGCGCCCAGCAGCGCCACAATGGCGACCAGCACGGTGAGCACGACCGGCCCACCTGGGTGACGCCGACGACGAAGCTGCACAGCCACCTCGGGTAACGGCCAGGCCGTGTCCTCCACACCCTTATAGCACTCGCTCTCGACCGCCAGCAACCGACGGCGTGCCAGGCAAGGGCTGGACGGCGCGTCGTGGGTGGACTATGCTGATGTGGGGCGGCTGGGCGTCGGCCGGCGGCCGCCGGCGGGGTGCCGAACGGTGCCGGCCGGACGTGGTGTTGGAAGCAGAGGGTGAGGCAGCGCGGGCTACTGGCTCTCGCCATCGGCGGCTGGCTCGTCGCCCTTGGGCTGTGGTCGAGCGCTGCCGACGCCCAACCCGGCGGGGCGCGCGTGTTCCTCCCGCACCTCACGAGAGGCTTCGCCGAGCGTTCCTTCCTGGCGAACGGAGACTTCGAGGCCGGGCCTGCCGGCTGGGAGCCGACCTGCGGGTGCATCACCAGCGCCGGGCCGCCCGACGGCTGGCACAGCGGCCAGGCCGGCGCGCGGCTGGGTGATGCCGCCGGCCAGCGCCTTCGCCAGACGATACGCGTACCGTCAACGACCGGCGCGCTGCGCTTTGCCTTCTGGTACCAGTATCGCAGTGACGTGCCGGACCCGTTCCCCCTCCCGGACCATTTCACTGTCACGGTGCGCGACGCCCTTACGGGCCAGGTAGCGTACTGGCAGCAGGCCCAGGCGCGCAGCGGGCTGACGGCCGTCTGGCGGCGCGAGAGCGCTGATCTGGCCGCGTGGCAGGGACGCACCCTGCTCATCGAGTTTGAGGCGCTCAGCCCCAGCGGCCGAACGTGGCTCTTTCTCGACGACGTGGAGTTGGTCGGTGGCTCCGCCCGGCCGGCCGCATCGTCGCCCACGGCGACCCCGGCGCAGCCTCCCGCCGGCCCCGAGCCGACGCCGCCGGCCGGGACGCCGTAAGACACAGTGGTGGACGTGATCCCCGCGTTGGCAGACCGCGAAGGAGTACGGGAATGGAGCGGACCCTGGTCCTCATCAAACCTGACGGTGTCCAGCGTGGGCTCATCGGCGAGATCCTTGGACGCTTCGAGCGCCGCGGCCTCCGACTGCTCGCAGCGAAGGTCGTGCGCGTCGGCCGCGAGCTGGCGCTGGAGCACTACGCCGTCCACCGCGGCAAATTCTTCTACGAGGGCCTGGTCGAGTACATCACTTCGGGTCCGGTGTTGGCCTGCGTCATCGAGAGCCCGAACGCCATCCAGGTCGTGCGCGCTATGGTCGGCGCCACGCGCCCGCACGAGGCCGCGCCTGGCACCATCCGCGGCGACCTCGCGCTGACCGGCCTGCGCAACCTGATCCACGCCTCCGACGCGCCCGAGACGGCCGCACAGGAGATCGCCTTGTGGTTCCGACCCGACGAGATCGTCGGCTACGAGCGCAGCATCGACGCCTGGATTTACGAGACGACTGATGGGTGATGGGTAAGTGGTGTGGGGCGGCCCACCGGCGCCGGCTCCTCCCAGCCGAGTGAGGAGTGATCTGCGCTGAGCGCAATCCGGCGGCCCGGCGCCCATAAGTCGTCGCTTTGGTCTTGGTATAATACGTAAGGTTGATCGCATCGCGCGGCCCCCGGCGCGCCGCATCGCGGAAGGAGTGTGCGTGTACCAGAAGTCCACGCTCGACAATGGGTTGCGGGTGCTTTCGGCGCAGATGCCACACGCGCGCTCCGTGAGCATCGTCATGGGCGTGGCCACGGGCGCACGCTACGAGCCGGCAGGCGTCAACGGCGTCTCGCATTTCATCGAGCACATGCTCTTCAAGGGCACGGAGCGTCGCCCCTCTCCCAAGCTCATCTCCGAGGCCATCGAGGGTGTCGGCGGCATTATCAACGCCGAGACGGGCAAAGAGCACACCATGTATTGGGCCAAAGTCGCCCGCGAGCACCTGCCACTGGCGCTCGACCTGCTGAGCGACCTCCTGCTGTGCTCGCAGTTCGCCCCCGAGGAGATCGAGAAGGAGCGCCGCGTCATCCTCGAAGAGCTCCACATGCTGCTCGACGAGCCGCACGAGTGGGTGGACGTGCTCTTCGACCAAACGCTCTGGGGCGAACACCCGCTTGGCCGCGACATCGTCGGCACGCGCGAGACGCTCACGCAGATGGACCGCCGACAGATCGTCGGCTTCTACCGCCAGCGCTATGACCCGCGCGCCACCGTCGTGAGCGTCGCCGGCGCCGTCGAGCACGACGCGGTGGTGGACCGCGTGGCGACGATGATGGGCGGCTGGAGCGGTGAGGTGGCCGACGACGAGCTGGAGCCACCGGCCGAGCTGTGCGGCCCGCGCGTGCTCGTGCAGCCCAAGGACACCGAACAGGCGCACCTCTGCCTCGGCGTCCGCGCGCTGTCCTACCGCGACCCGGAGCGCTACGCACTCAATCTGCTGAACGCCATCCTCGGTGAAGGCATGAGCTCGCGGCTCTTCCTGGAGATTCGCGAGCGCCAGGGGCTGGCCTACGACGTGCACTCCTACACCTCGCACTTCCGCGATGCCGGCACGGCGATCATCTACGCCGGCGTCGAGCCCGCGGACCTGCTGCGGACGGTCGAGGCGCTCATGGGCGAGCTTCGACGCCTGCGCGAGCCGGTGCCCGACGAGGAGCTGCGGCGGGCGCGCGAGTTCAAGAAGGGTCGGCTGGCCCTCGCCATGGAGGACACGCGCGCCATTGCGTCGTGGATCGGTGGGCAAGAGCTGCTGCATGGCCGGCCGCAGACGTTCGACGAGATCGTGGAGATCGTCGACAGCCTGACCGCCGACGACCTCCAACGGGTCGCGAACCGCTGCTTCAGTAGCGACCGCTTGGCCCTGGCCGTCGTCGGCCCTTATGCCGAGCCGCCGCCGGTCCGCGACCTGCTGGCGCTTTGAGCACGCCGCACGCGCCGCTGCGTCAGTAGGGCCGCAGTCGCCGCGCCCTTACATTGACTGATGCTGACCGACCGCATAGTAGACGCCGCACGGGAGCAGTCGATGGCCATCCAGCGCTTCAACGTCGGCCCGATGGACAACAACACCTACGTCGTCGCCTGCGAGGCGACGCAGAACGCCGCCATCGTCGATCCGAGTCTGGAGAGCGAGTCGATCTGGGAGTGGATCGTTCAGCAAGGTCTGACCCTGGAGTATGTCGTCAACACACACGGCCACTTCGACCACACGTACAACAACGC
>JACQUS010000423.1 GCA_016210125.1 Chloroflexota bacterium
CCGGAAAGGGTTCCCAGAGGTCGCCTTCGGCGACCTCTGGACTCCCCGCCCGCCCTGCTCTCCCTCTCCGACTCGGAGAGGGGGCCGGGGGGTGAGGTTCCTCCCCCTGCGGCGCAGCCGCTTTTCATGCATCGCTGGCGTCGCGCAGCGACATGGGCAACTCCCCCGTGCTCACGGCGCCGACGTCGCTTCCGGAGCGAGCGACGGCGCAAGCGACGGCACGATGAGCGGCGCCGGCGACGGCCGGCCACCGGCCACATCCTGCGGCGGGTGCAGCACCACGATGTCGGCGCGACGGTTGCGCTGCCGGCCTTCGCGCGTCTCGTTGGGCGCGGTCGGGCGGTTCTCGCCGAACGCAGCATACGTGAGGCGCTCCGCGGCAATGCCGCCCTCCGCCCGCAGGTAGTTCAGCACGGCCAGGGCGCGCGCCGCGGACAGCTCCCAGTTCGAGGCGTACTGCGGCGACGAGAAGGGAATGTCGTCGGTGTGGCCCTCGATGCGCAGCCGATTGGGCAGCGGGCGCAGCACATCGGCGACACGCGCGAGCACCTGCCGGCCCTCGGGGCGCAGCTCGGCCGTGCCGGAGCTGAACAGCAGATTGCCCGAAAGGCTCAGCACGACGCCCTCACGGCGCTGGCCCACGCGTAGGACTTCGGCAAAGCCGAGGTCGCGAGCCAGGTCCTCGGCCGGCTTGGCCAGCACGCTAAAGTCCTCGGCGCGCAGCGGCGTACCCGGCGCGCCGCCGACGCCCTCGGGCGTCGTCGGGTTGAAGCCGCGGAAGACCCCGAGCTGGAAGGCGCGATCGAACGTCTCGGAGAGAATCTGGTACTTGGAGACATCACCCTTCGCCATGGAGTACAGGACGACGAAGAAGACGGTCAGCAGCGTGATCATGTCGGCGTAGGTGAGCAGCCACCGCAGCCCACCGGCGCTGTCGTGCCCGCCCGCCATCGTCGCCCTCTCTCGCTCGACGCGTTACGCCTAGGCCGCCGCGGCGCGCTCCTCGCTGCCCTCGCGTCCGGTCGTCACCAGCTTGGCGCGCTGCGCCGGCGGCAGGAAGCCGAGCAGCTTCTCTTGCACGACGCGCGGGTTCTCGCCGGCCTGGACCGACAGGATGCCCTCGAGCATCATGCGCCGCACCATGACTTCCTCGTGCGTCAGCCCCTTGAGCTTGGTGGCGAGCGGGAGGTAGACGACGTTGGCGAAGATGACGCCGTAGAGCGTCGCGACGAAGGCCACGGCGACGCCGCCGCCCAGCTTCTCGGGCTCGTCCAGGTGCGCGAGCACGGTGACGAGACCCATCACCGTGCCGATGATGCCCATCGTCGGCGAGTAGCCGCCGGCGGCCTCAAGAATCCCCTGCACCTCGCCGTGGCGCTTCTCCATCGCCGAGATCTCGATCTCCAGGATCGCCGTGATCAGCTCGGGGTCTGTGCCGTCGACGACCAGGCCCACGCCTTTCTTAATGAACGCGCTGTCCAGCGCCGCCTCTTCCTCTTCCAATGACAGCAGGCCCTCGCGCCGCGCCTTCTCGGCCAGGCGCGTGAACAGGGTGATCATCTCGCTAGGATCGTGCGGCTTGCTGAAGATCGTCTTCATGATGCCCTTCGGCGACTTCAGCAGCGCGCTCAGCGGAAAGCTGATCAGCAGCGCTCCGATCGTGCCGCCGAAGACGATCATCCCCGCCGTGACCTGGACCAGCCCCATCGGGTTGCCACCCTCGAGGACGAAGCCGCCGACGATCATGCCGAAGCCGAAGAGCAGGCCAATTACCGTCGCGATGTCCATCGGGACGCCCCCATCCCCCCTACACTAGCGAGCGGACTTCCGGTCGGACCTGAAAGACGCGACGGCGAAACTCGATGGTGCGCTCGATGATCTCGTCCGCCGACTCGCGGACGACGTAACGGTGCTGCGTGGTCAGCTTGAGCACGGAGTCCGGCGTCACCTCGATGACCTCGATGAGGTCGGGGTTGAGGTAGAACACCGAGCCGTCAAGCCGAGTCAGCGGGATCATGCATGCTCCCTTGCTTTGTCACCAGCAATCCTACCACAGCGCGGCGTCCGTGCGCACGGCCACCCGTGACAGCATGGCATCAGATCGCGGCGCGAGCTGCGCGCCCGATCGTCTACAGCAGCGCCTCCTATCGCTAGAGGAGCGCCTCCTATCGCTAGAGGAGCGCCTCCTGGTCCGGCTCCAGCTCGATGAGGCCCTGGCGCAGGGCGTACTTGATCAGCTCGGTGCGGTTGCGCAGGCCGAGCTTGCGCATGATGTGCGCCTTGTGCGCCTCGACCGTCTTGACACTTAGACAGAGGCGATTGGCGATCTCCTGATTGCCCTTGCCCTCGGCGATGAGCTGGAGCACCTCGCGCTCGCGCGGCGAGAGGGCGTCGGCCGAGCCGCGGGCCTCACGCCGCTTGACCAGCCGAATGTAGTCGCCGATGACGCGCTGGGAGATGGCCGGGCTGAGGTACGAGCCGCCCTGCGAGACGGCCTGCACGGCCATGGCCAGCTCGCGGGCGTCGCCGTCCTTGAGCACGCAGCCGGCCGCGCCCGACTGCAGGATGCGCACGACCTCCTCCTCGTTGGCCGCGGCGGTGAGCACGAGCACGCGGCAGTGCTCCAGGCGGCGGGTGATGGTGCGCACGGGCTCCAGCGCGCCGCTGCCCGGCAGGGCCATGTCGACGAGCATGACGTCCGGCTTCAGCTCCAGCGCCTTCTCGACGGCCTCGCGCCCGTCGGCAGCTTCGCCGAGCACCTCGATGTCCTGCTGCGCCGCGAGCAGCAGGCGCAGGCCCTGGCGCAGCAGCGCGTGCTTGTAGGCCAGCAGGAGACGGATCTTGCGCGCCGTCTGGCTCGGCGTGGGCATCGCGGCGGTCGGGCGCAGCGTGGTCGCAGCGGTGGTGTGCTCGCGCGTCGTGGTCAGGATCGCCATCGGAGCCTCCTCGCTCGGCTGTAGAGCCCTCGTCGTTGACTCCATCGTATGCGCGCCTCCTAAGGGGGCGAAAGGGGGGAAGCCTACCTGGACGTAGGACCTTTGCGTCATTCAGCCCTAGTACTTCGCCGCTAACCTAGGGCGCGGCACCCGGCGCGTCGAGGGAGGCCCTACGGCACGCGCGGTAGGGGATGGCCTGGGCGAGTGGCTGGTGGGCGGTGTGTCGGCTATGATGGCCGCGGCAGGGGCGCCCGGCTGTCCCATGAGTGCGCCGTCTGTGACAGCCCGCTGGCTGGCCAGGCAGGATGTGTGCGGATGACGATCGAAGGCTCTCCCGCACCACCGATCATCGCCGGCCGTGAAGCGCCACCCGACCCCCGCGGCCGCTATCCCAGCCGGAATGGCGACAGCAATAAGCTCTACCCCGAGGATCGTGCGGTCCATGAGTGGTATCGCTTTGTCCTCTCCTTCCCGCCACACTTGGTGCGCGACTATGCGCGAACCTTCGGCCTGGACAGCGGCCAGCGGGTGTTGGACCCGTTCTGCGGCACAGGAACGACCGTCGTCGAGTGCAAGAAGCTGGGCCTTCCGAGCGTGGGCCTCGAGGTCAACCCCTTGGCGTGTTTCGCCAGCCAGGTCAAGATCGACTGGCGCGTCGCCCCAGATGGCCTCGTAGAGCACGCCGGCCGCGTCGCTGAGGCTGCGACCGCCGCGCTAGCGGCAGAAGGCGTCGAGGACGCCCCCTGGTTCACTGCGCCCACCGAGCCGCGCGGCGCGCTGCGCGCGCTGCCGCCAGAGCGCCAGAACCTTC
>JACQUS010000418.1 GCA_016210125.1 Chloroflexota bacterium
CCATCCCGACTGGACCGACTGGCCGCTGCGGAGCGCATTTCCCGCCTGGTGGCGCGATCAAATCAATCCGCCGGCGGCTGCGCCGACGGCAATCGCGCCGGAGCAAGCCGCCCCTGCTTACGCCGCTACCGGGAAAACTCCAGCGCCCACCTTGCCCGGTTTCGGCCGCTTCGATCTGCGCGGCTGGTGCTGGCTTCTCGCCGCCGTGCTGTTCGCCGGCGAGAGCTGGCTGAGCCGCTCCTCAGGGATCCGAAAGGAGCTCGCATGAACCGCCTTGAACTCGTACGCCGGGCGCGCCTCTGGCGGCGGCTTCGTGCGCTCCGCACCGCGTTGTTCAGCATCGCCGGCGGTCTTGCCTCCGGCAGCGGCGTCGTTCGTGTTTCGCTCGCGGGCGCCGCCTTCGCGGCGGCCACAATCTCGTGCGCCATTTGGATTGCCCTTCGCCGGCGCAGCCGGCCCGTCACCGCCGCCATCGTCGCCGCGCATCTCGATCGGCTCTGCCCCGCGCTGGAGGAAAGCGCGTCGCTCTGGCTGCGCGATCCGGCGACATTCAATCTCATCGAGCGGCTGCAACAGCGCCGGCTCGACGCCGCCTGGGCGTCGCTTCCCGACCGCGCCACGCTCGGCTGCCCGCCAGTGCGCGACCTGCAAGCGCCACTCGCGACTGTCGCCCTCGCCGCTTGCTCGCTTATCCTCTTTCTCGCGTGGCCTGCTCCACCCGCTGCAGCGCCAGCCAGATTAACGTTGGCGCCCATCGCCGCCACGCCGCCGCCGGCAGTCGCGCCCACCCTGCGAACGGGATCGATCACTGTCAAACCACCCGCCTATCTCGGCCAGCCCACGCGACACATCGAGGGACTCGACGCCGAGATCGCGGAGGGTTCGGCTGTCGCGTGGGACCTCACCTTCGCCGGCGACGTCGCGGGCGTGTCACTGATCGGCGCCGGAGCTCACGACCCGCTCGTCGCCGAGCCCGTCGGCGGTGGCCGGTTTCGCGCCGAAACCGTCATCGCCGACACTCGCCTCTACCAACTCGAGAGCACCCGCCGCGACGGCACGCGCACGCTCTGGCCGCACGTGCACACGCTCAAGGCGATCCGCGATCAGCCGCCGCGTCTCACGTGGCAGGAGCCGGCTGCCTCGCGCACCGTCATCGCTCCCGCCGGCGGGCTGGCGGTCACGGTGCGCCTTGCCGCCAGCGACGATCACGCCCTCGCCGACGTGCATCTCGTCATGACGGTCGCCAAGGGCAGCGGCGAGGCGGTGAAATTCCGCGAGCAACCGGTCGCGCTTGACCGCCGGCCCGACCCGGCGGGCGGTGAGTTGTTCAGCCGCACGCTCGACCTCGTGACGCTCGGACTCGAGCCGGGCGACGAACTCTATTTTCACGCCCTCGCCACCGACAACCGCGCGCCCGCGCCTAATGTCACGCGGAGCGAGACGCGTTTCGTGGTTCTCCGCGGTCCGCCCACCGAACTGGCCGAGCCCGGCACCGCGATCGCCGGCATCAACCTCGTCCCGCAATATTTCCGCAGCCAGCGCCAGCTGATCATCGACACGGAACGCCTCGTCGCCGACCGGCCGGGGCTGACGCCCGAGATTTTCCGCGAGCGCTCCGAGGAAATCGGCATCGACCAGAAACTCCTCCGGCTCCGCTACGGGCAGTTTCTCGGCGAGGAATTCGAGCCCGACGCCGCGGGCCCGCCCCGCGAGGCCCAGGGTCTCGCCTTCGCCGGCCGGCTCCGCGGGTCGAGTGCCGACGCCCGGCGCGCGGGCGCCATCGAGCGGGCAGTCGAGCAGCAGCACGATCACCCCCGGGCCGCGCCGCGGGAAAACGCTTCCGCGACCGTCGAGGCGCTCCGCGCGCCCTTCGTCCATCAGCACGACAACGCCGAAGCCGCCACCTTGTTCGACCTCGAGTTGAAGGCCGCGCTGCGCGCTGTGCTGGCGGCAATGTGGGAGGCCGAGGGCTTCCTGCGTACCGGCCAGCCCGCTGAAGCGCTGCCGGCGGAGAACCGCGCGCTGGATCGGTTGAAGGCGCTGCAACAGGCGGACCGCGTCTACGTGAGGCGCGTGGGCTTCGAATCCGCTCCCCTCAAAATTGACGAACGCCGGCTCCGCGGCGAACTCGACCGCATTCCCGCGCGTGCGCAGGCCGCCGTGCCGCTCCCCGCGGCCGATCCCGCCGTCGACGCGCTGCGTCGCGGACTCGCGCTGCTCGGGGCGACCCCGATCGAATCCTGGCCGCCGGCCACCGCCGCCGCGATCGAGGAGCGGCTCACTGCCGCCGCGAGGGAGCAGCCGGAGAAGTTTGTCGCCGCGCTCGAAGCATGGCGGCGGCGCGCCAGCGAACTGAGCCCGGCCGGCGAAGCGTCCTTGCGCCGGGCGCTCTGGTCGCTGCTGCCGCCGGGGCGCGAGGCGCCGCACCGTGTTGCGGAACCGGCGCCCGCGCTGGCGCGCGAATATTTCGAGGCGTTGACCGGTGGCGCCCGCACGCCGCCATGAAGCGCTTCCTCAAAGTCGGCGCGCTTGCCACGGCGATCGTTTCACAGGCGGTGCTCGGCTGGCTCGCGTTCCGCCCCGCAAAAGTGACCGGCTACCCGGACACCGAGGTGACGCTCTGGACGGCTGGCGCCACACCCGCGGTTCCGGCGTTGACCACACACGTCGCGCTGCCCGACGCGTCTTCGGCTCCTGAGGCCGCGCGGCGCGTCCCCGACACCGCGTTTCTAAGGCGGGAATTCCGTTCGCTACGCCGCGTCACGATCGCCGGTGAAGGCGTTGTCGACACCGACGCGGAAAACCTCCGCGGTCTGGCCGTGACGTGGCAACGTCCGGAACGCGCGGCAGCGTCACCTGTTTTCGTTGCCCTCTCCGCTCCGCGCACGCTGGCCCTTGGCCAGCCCTTCACGGTGCAAGGACGCATGCGCGGACTGACGGCCGGCGTCACAAGCACGCTGAGTCTCGAAGCCCCCAACGGCGCCATGCGTTCCGTGGCGCTGGAGCCAGTTCGCGACGCCGACCTGGCGTTTTCCATCGCCAGCGATGTCGCCACCGCGGCGGGCGCGTTCGAATGGAAACTGCGTCTTGGCGCCGGCGGCGCGCCCCTGATCCTCGGGGCCGAGGTGACCGCCCCCGAACTCCCGCGCGTGCTGCTCCTGGCGGCGTCTCCGAATGTCGAGGCCGCACGGTTGCAGCGTTGGCTCGCCGAGTCCGGCGCCCGCGTGACGGGTCGCACGCGCGTGAGTGCGGACCAGGTGCGCTTCACGGCGGCCAACGACTCGCCCGCCGGATTTCAGGCACTCGACGCCACGCTGCTGGACAGCTTTGACATCGTCGTGGCGCGCGAATCCGCCCTGCTCGAGTTGTCCGCGAATGAGCGCGCGGCGCTCGAGGACGCGGTGCGTGACCGCAGCCTCGGCCTGCTCCTCGTGGGCGAAACAGCCGCGCCGGGACCCGGACCGTTCTTTGCGCCGTGGACGTTTGCCGGGGACGAGCGGGGCGCTGCCGGCGACGACGAACCGCGGCTCGTTCGCTTGCGTCTCGCCGGCGGCGCGGAACTCGCCGAACCGGTCGCGACTCTGTCCGCGGAGATTGTCCCCGCGCCACTGATGCGCTGGCTGGCGC
>JACQUS010000419.1 GCA_016210125.1 Chloroflexota bacterium
CCGGTGGACCGCGTGGCGATCAGCCGCAGCTTGGGCAAGCGCGCCAGCACCTCGGCGTCGACGCGGCTGCCGATGAAGACCGACACGACCTCCGCCGCCCGCACGGCCGCGGCCGTGCGCGCGCCGAGCGGCGCGGGTCGGAAATCCACCGCCTGGTCGGCCAGCTTCGGCACATAGGTCGCCGCCTCCGGCGGCGCGCACTCGAAGAAAACGACGCGCACCCGCCGGGCCATCTAGCCCCTCCCCGGCGCGCCGGCGGGCGGCGCCGGCTGCACGCCATCGACGCGCCGCGCCGCCTGGCGCTGGAACTGCTCGCGATAGAGCCGTGCGTAAAGGCCCTCGCGCGCCAGCAGCTCGGCGTGCGTCCCCTGCTCGACCAAGCGACCGCGGTCGAGCACCAGGATCAGGTCGGCCGCCAGGATGGTCGACAGGCGGTGGGCGATCACCAGACTCGTCCGCCCACGCAGCAGCGGCGCTAGCGCTGCCTGGATCAGCGCCTCGGAGCGCGAGTCCAGCGACGAGGTCGCCTCGTCCAGGATGAGGATGCGTGGGTCCTTGAGGAGCACGCGGGCGATGGCCACACGCTGCCTCTCGCCGCCGGAAAGCCGGTAGCCGCGCTCGCCGACGACCGTGGCGTAGCCCTGCGGCAGGCTGGCGATGAAGTCGTGGATGTGCGCCGCCTGGCACGCCGCGACCAGCTCGGCGTCGCTAGCGTCGGGCCGGCCGTAGCGCAGGTTCTCGGCCACCGTGGCGTGGAAGAGATAGGTCTCCTGGGTGACCATGCCGGCCTGGCCGCGTAGCGACTCCAGCGTCACGTCGCGCAGGTCGTAGCCGTCGACGCGAATGGTCCCGGCCAGCGGATCGTAGAGGCGCGGCACGAGGTAGCTGACCGTCGTCTTGCCGGCGCCGCTCGGGCCGACTAGGGCGACGAGCTGGCCGGGCGCCACGCGGAACGACACGTGATCGAGCGCCAGGCGCTGTGACGTATAGCCGAAGCGCACGCGGTCGAAGACGATCTCGCCGCGCACGGGCGGCAGGGCGACCGCGCCCGGCCGCTCGGCGACCTCGCGCGGCAGGTCGAGGTACTGGAAGACGCGGTCGAAGAGTGCCAGCGAGGTCACGACGTCGACGTGCACGTTGGCCAGCGCCGAGGCCGGAGCGTAGAGCCGCGCCAGGTAGGCGACGAAGGCGACGATCGTGCCGATGGTCAGCCCACCGCTGATGACCAGGTAGCCGCCGTACCAGTAGATGAGCGCCGGTCCGACGGCGCCGAAGAGGCCGAGAGCCATGAAGAACCAGCGCCCGACCATCGCCTGGCGGATCTGCAGCACCAGGAGATCGCGGTTGAGCGCGCGGAAGCGCGCCGCCTCGGCGCGCTCGCGGCTGAAGGCCGCCACGAGCAGGTAGCCCGAGATCGAGAGCGTCTCCTGCATGAAGGCCGTCAGGGCGGCCAGCTTCTCCTGCGTCTGGCCGGCCAGCTTCTGGCGCAGCCGGCCGACGCGGCGGGTCGGGGCGATGAACAGCGGCAAAATGGCCAGCGCCAGCAGCGCCAGCCGCCAGTCGAGCGTGACGATGACCACGATGGTCGACAGCAGCACGACGGCATTGGTCACGATGCCCGACAGGGTCGTCGTCACGACGTTCTGGATGCCCGAGACGTCGTTGGTGAGGCGCGAGGTGATCTCGCCGGCGCGCGTGCCGGTGAAGAAGCGCAGCGAGAGGCGCTGGAGGTGCTCATAGAGCTGGCTGCGTAGGTCGAACATGACCTGCTGGCCGACCAGCGTGTTCAGGTAGTTCTGCGCCACGCCGATCAGCCCGGCGAGGAGCGGCACCGCGATCATGCCCAGCGCCAGCAGATGGAGCTGCCAGAGGTCGCCACGCGGGATGGCGTCGTCGATGGCCTGCTTGATGAGCAGCGGCGGCAGCACGCCGAGCAGGGCGTTGACGAGGACGCAGAGCACGGCCAGGGCAATGGGCCAGGTGTACGGCCGGAAGCATCCCAGTATGCGCCGCACGTCGGCGCGCGGCCGCTCGGTGACCTCCGCGTAGTTCAGGTGGCCGGGCCAGGTGCCGCCGCCGAGGAGCAGGTTCATCGCTGCCGTTCGTCCTGCTGTCGTCCTGCCCTCAGGACAGACATCGGCACCATCATACCGGACGACCGCGCTCGTTTGCCCGCGTGCCGAGCTATATGCTAGAATGTCACTACGCTTACTCGGAAATAGCGAGCGCGCCAAGGATATCTCCGGACATCGCCCGGACTTCCCGACGGAGGGCGGCCATCACCACGGGCCACTATCCACTCGTCTCCTACAGCGTCGAGCGCCGGCTGGCCGACGACTCCATCCTCCAGCGCGTCGGCAACACGCCGTTGGTACGGCTCAGCCGCATCACGCGCGGGCTGGCGGGCCGGGTGGAGATCTTGGCCAAGTGCGAGTGGTTCAACCCCGGCGGCTCGGTCAAGGACCGCCCGGCCCTGCGCATGATCCTTGAGGCCGAGCGCAGCGGCGAGCTCACACCCAACAAGATCATCCTCGACTCGACCTCGGGCAACACCGGCATCGCCTACGCCATGATTGGCGCGGCGCGCGGCTATTGCGTCGAGCTCGTCGTGCCGTCGAACGTCAGCGAGGAGCGCAAGCGCATCCTCAACGCCTACGGCGCGGAGATCGTCTTCACCGACGGGCTGGAGGGCTCCGACGGGGCGATCCGCGAGGCGCGCCGGCGCTACGCCGAGAATCCCGGCCGCTACTACATGCCCGACCAATACAACAACCCCGACAACTGGCGCGCCCACTACGACACGACCGGCCCGGAGATCATCGCCCAGACCGAGGGCCGCGTGACGCACTTCGTCGCCGCCATCGGCACCAGCGGTACGCTAGTCGGCACGGGCCGGCGGCTCAAGGACTTCCGACCGGCGATCAAGGTCATCGCCGCCGAGCCGGCGCGTCCGATGCACGGCATCGAGGGCCTGAAGCACATGGCCACGTCCATCGTGCCCGGCATCTACGACCCCAGCGTGCACGACGAGAAGGTCCCGGTGGACACCGAGGCCGCTTACGCGATGGCGCGTCGGCTGGCCCGCGAGGAGGGCCTACTCGTCGGCCAATCGGCGGGCGCGGCGATGGTGGCCGCCCTCGAGGTGGCGCGCCGCGCCGACCGCGCCGTCGTCGTCACCGTGTTCCCGGACAACGGCGACAAGTATCTAACCACCGCACTGTGGAGGTAGCAGAGCGATGCCGGTACAGGTCCGCGTGCCCACGCCGTTGCGTGGGCTGACCGGCAACCAGGCGAAGGTCACCGCAGCCGGAGCCACCGTGCGCGAGGTTCTGGAAGACCTCGACCGGCAGTTCCCCGGGCTGCGCCAGAATCTTTACGACGAGAAGGGCGACCTGCGGTCGTTCATCAACATCTACCTCAACGACGAGGACATCCGCCACCTCAGCGGCGAGGGCACCCCCGTTGACGACGGCGACGAGGTGTCCATCATGCCGGCGATCGCCGGCGGGTGAGGCGCCGGCTCGATCTCAAGAAAGATCTCCAATCAAGAAAGATCTCCAATGTGGGCGTTGCGCCCCTTTGGCGTCCCCACCACACCGCCGTAAGGCGGCGCGCCGCGGCCCTTGTTCGAGGGGATGGCTCCCGGCCGGCGCTGTGCGGCCTGCCCGCTCCCGGCCGGGAGTGCACCGGGGCTTCGCTCCGCTGCCCTCACTTGTGAAAATACCCGTCCGGGCGGCTGCCCCACCCCACCCCAAAGGGGTTACACCAGAGGTCGCCTGAGGCAACCTCTGGACTCCCCGTCCGCTCTCCTCCCCTTCTCCGCAAGCGGAGAGGGGGACGGGGGGTGAGGTCCATTCCCGCGGCGCGGCCGTCTTTCGTCCTGCCAGCGCGCCACTTTGTAGCTTACAGCATAGCTCTTGCATCTACGCTTGACCCCTCGGCGAGCGCCGCCGTACACTTCCTGCGTGGCACTGGCGGAAAAGACCATGCAGGCAGGCCCCAGCGCGCCGCTCGCTCCCACTGCTTGGCCACCGGCCGACGAAGGCTTCATGCGCCGCGCGCTCGCCCTGGCGCGCGGGGTGCTCGGGCGAACCAGCCCCAACCCGGCCGTCGGCGCCGTCGTCGTCCGCGACGGCCGCGTCGTCGGCGAAGGCGCCACGCAGCCGCCCGGCCAGGCCCACGCCGAGATCGTGGCCCTTGCCCAGTCGGGCGCGGCAGCGCGCGGAGCCGCGCTCTACGTCACGCTAGAGCCCTGCGCCCACTACGGCCGCACGCCGCCGTGCACCCTGGCCGTCATCACCGCCGGCGTCGCGCGCGTGGTCGTGGCCACGCCCGACCCCAACCCGCTCACCGCCGGCCGCGGGCTGGCCGAGCTGCGCGCCGCCGGCGTCGCCGTGGAGGTCGGCCTGTGCGCGGATGAGGCCCGCGAGCTGAACGAGTGGTTCGCCCACTACATCGCCACCGGCCGGCCGTTTACGCTGGCCAAGTTCGCCATGTCGCTCGACGGCAAGATCGCCACTGCGACCGGCGAGGCACGCTGGATCAGTGGCCCGGCGGCCCGCGAGCGCGTCCACGAGTGGCGCGATGTGTACGACGCCATCATGGTCGGCGCGGGCACCGTCCTGGCCGACGACCCGGAGCTGACCGCACGCCCGCCGCAGGTCGCGCGGCCGCCGTGCCACCCGCTGCGCGTCGTCGTCGACGCGCGCGGCCGCATCGCCCCCACGGCGCGCGTTTTCCAACCCGATCTGCCCGGCCGCACGCTCGTCGCCACGACCGAGCAGGCCCCGGCCGGCTGGCGCGCGGCGCTCGACGACCCGGGCGTCGAAGTGTTGGCGCTGCCGCAGCGCGACGGGCTGGTCGACCTGCCGGCGCTCTGGCGCGCCCTGGGCGACCGCGCGGTGGCCAGCGTGCTGCTGGAAGGCGGAGCGGCGCTGTTGGCCAGCGCCGTCGCCGCCGGGCTGGTGGGCAAGCTCGCCGTGTTCGTCGCGCCCAAGCTCATCGGCGGCGCGCAAGCCCCCGGCCCGCTCGGCGGGTCGGGCTGGCCACGCCTGGCCGAAGCGCCAATGCTGCGCTTCGCGAGGTTCGAGCGGGTCGGCGACGACGTGCTCATCCTCGCCTATCCGCGGGAGGCCGCGTGTTCACCGGCATCGTAGAGGAGCTGGGCTACATCCTCGCCTCCGAGGCCGGCGGGCCGGAGGGCCGGCTGGTCATCGCCGCCGAGCGTGTCCTGTCCGATGTGCAGGTCGGCGACAGCGTCGCCGTCAACGGCGCTTGCCTCACCGTCGTCGAGCACGGGGCCGGCTCCTTCGCCGCCGGGCTGATGCACGAGACGCTGCGCCGGACCAATCTCGGCCGGCTGCGCCCCGGCGAATCGGTCAACCTGGAGCGCGCCGTCGCCGCCAGCGGTCGCTTCGGCGGGCACGTCGTCCAGGGGCACGTCGACGGCACGGCGCGCCTGGTTGAAGTGCTGCCGGATGGCGCGGCGTTGCTCCAGCGCTGGGAGGTCGCCGAGCACCTGCGACGCTATATCGTGCCCAAGGGCTTCGTCGCGCTGGACGGCACGAGCCTGACGGTGGTAGACTGCACGCCGGCCACCTTTCGCGTCGCCTTGGTAAGCTATACGCAGAGCCAGGTCACGCTGGGCCGTGCGCAGCCGGGCTACGAAGCGAACATCGAAGTGGACATCCTGGCCAAGTACGTCGAGGCACTCCTGGAAGCTCGCCGTGAAGATGTCGTCATCGAAGCGCGTCGTGACGGCGCGTGATGGGGCTCGTGATGCCGCTCGCGACCACTGAGCAGGCCATCGCCGACTTCGCGGCCGGCAAATTCGTCATCATCGTCGACGACGAGGACCGCGAGAACGAAGGCGACATGGCCATACCCGCCGAGAAGGTCACGCCCGAGGCCATCGCTTTCATGGCCAAGTACGCGCGGGGCCTCATCTGCCTGCCGATCGTCGGCCAGCGCCTCGACGAGCTGCAGATCCCCCTCATGGTCCAGGACAGCAAGAACTCGGCGCCGTACCAGACGGCGTTCACGGTGTCCATCGAGGCCAAGCGCAACGTGACCACGGGCATCTCGGCGTACGACCGCTGCGAGACGGTCAAGTCCGTGCTCGATCCCAGCACTCAGCCGGAGGACCTCGCGCGCCCGGGCCACATGTTCCCGCTGCGCTACCGCGAGGGTGGCGTGCTGGTCCGTGCCGGGCAGACCGAAGCGTCGGTGGACCTTGCGCGGCTCGCCGGGCTCTACCCGGCAGCGGTGATCTGCGAAATTATGAACGACGACGGCACCATGGCCCGCATGCCGCAGCTCGAGGCCTTCGCCGCCGAGCACGACCTGAGGATCATCAGCGTCGCCGAGCTCATCGCCTATCGCCGGCGCAACGAGCGCCTGGTGCGCCGCCTAGCCTCGGCGCACATCCCCACCGATTACGGCACCTTCGAGGTAGCCGTCTACGAGAGCATCGTCGATAAGCACCAGCACGTTGCCGTCGTCATGGGCGACGTGAGCGACGGCGATGACCCGGTGCTGGTACGGGTGCACTCCGAGTGCCTCACCGGCGACATCCTGGGCTCGCTGCGCTGCGACTGCGGCTCGCAGCTCCACCTGGCGCTCCACCGCATCGGCCAGGCGGGCCGTGGCGTGCTGCTGTACATTCGCAACCACGAGGGCCGCGGCATTGGCCTGCACAATAAGCTCCTGGCCTACGAGCTCCAGGACAACGGGCTCGACACTGTCGAGGCCAACGAGAAGCTGGGCTTCCAGCCCGACCTGCGCGACTATGGGATAGGGGCCCAGATACTCGTGGACCTGGGGGTGCGCAACATACGGCTGCTGACGAATAACCCCAGGAAAGTGGTAGGGCTGCAAGGCTACGGCCTCAAGGTGGCAGAGACGCTGCCCATAATAGCGCAATCCAATCCTAACAACCTGCGCTACCTGGAGACCAAGCGGACGAAGCTGGGGCACATCCTGGACCCGGGGTAAGCCGCCCGAAACCGGCGAACGGCCTGCGTAGGGCATCCCGATGATGGTCACAAACGTAATGACCTGACGCTATCAACAGGAGGCAGAGGCTCTCCCTTGGCAGAAGGGGGGTTAC
>JACQUS010000420.1 GCA_016210125.1 Chloroflexota bacterium
ACCTCACCCCCGGCCCCCTCTCCGACTCGGAGAGGGGGAGCAGAGCGGGCGGGGAGTCCAGAGGTTGCCGAAGGCGACCTCTCGGAACCTCTGTTGGAAACCTCTTCGGGGTGGGGTGGGGCAACCGCAAGGGTTATTTTCACCGGAGGAGGAAAAGAAGCGGTGAGGTCAGCGCATGCGCCGGTGTTGAACCGGAAGTAGTATCATACCGTGGCAGTGGCGCGCCTCCGCGACGCGCCGACACTGAGCCGACAGTAGGAGGAGGACGACGATGTCGTCGACGGTGCTCTACGAGGTGCGCGACAAGGTCGCGCGGATCACGCTGAACCGCCCCGAGAAGCTGAACGCCATCAACAGCGAGATGCGTAACGAGCTGTTCCGCGTCCTTAAGGACGTCAAAGACAACCCCGAGGTGTGGCTGGCGCTGATCACGGGCACCGGGCGCGCCTTCTCCGTGGGCCACGACCTGCTGGAGATGGCCGACGCCGGCGGCCACGGGCCGACGACCGACGACCTCTACGTCTTCCAGCTCACGATCTACAAGCCGATCGTCGTCGCGATCAATGGCATCTGCCTGGCGCAGGGCGCCGGCATTGTCCTCTGCTCGGACCTGCGCATCGCCTCCGACCGCGCGCAGTTCGGCTGGCCGCAGGTCAAGCGCGGCATCGGCTCGATCAGCGGGCCGTGCCTGCTGGCGCACCGCATCCCGCTCAACTTCGCCCTCCAGGCGCTCCTGACGGGCGAGTTCTTCTCCGTCGAGGAGGCCAAGCGGCTCAACCTGGTCAACGAGGTCGTGCCGCACGACCAGCTCATGGCTGCCGCCGAGGGCATGGTCGAACGCATTCGCTGCAACGCGCCGCTGGCCGTTCGCGCCATCAAAGAGGTGACGCTGCGCGGGCTGGGCCTGGATCTGGAGAACCGCGTGCGCTTCGCCGCGCTGATGCAGCGCCGCATCCGCGCGAGCGAGGACGCGCAGGAGGGCCTGCGCGCGTTTGCCGACAAACGCCAGCCAGTCTGGCAGGGGCGGTGATGCGCTCAGGCGGACGTGCCGCTGACCTCGACGCGCATCGCCAGGTCGGTCAGGTGCGCCGCTAGCTCGGCGCACGCCTCGTACGCGCAGTCGATTTCGGCGATGTCGAGCGGGCCGTTGAGGTGAATCGCGAGGTAGTGGGCATCTTGCGCGAGACGCTGGAGCGTGCGCGATAGCTCCTCGTGTCGCACCACGTCCTCCATTCCTATACCACCAGGTTCGCACACTGGTCGGCATGCTACTGTCGGGGTGCAGCGGCGTCAAGCGCATAGATGCCGCGTGCCGACAGCTCCACGCTGCACGCCGCGGCGCTTCGAGTGTACCGAGCGCACTGGGTGCGCGGATGCGACTTGCGTCACGGCGCGTGCGCCGCGAGGTGAGGCGATGGCGACGCCGGGCGATATCCGAGCCGACGACCTGCTCGATGCAGCCGGGCTCAATTTCTTCGACGCCGACCCGAATTTGGCCTTCGTTGTGCAGCGCTTGGCGTCGCCGGGAGACTACGCGCGTGCCCTGCCGCACCTGCGCGCGATGGGTGCGCTCGCCGGCGGCGAGCTCGACCGCCTAGCGCGCGAGGCCGACCGCCACCCGCCGGTGCTGCGGGCCTGCGACGACCGGGGCCAGCGCGTCGACGAGGTGCTCTACCACCCGGCCTATCGCGCGATGGAGCGCATCGCCTTCGAGCAGTTCGGTCTGGCGGCAATGTCGCACCGCCCCGGCGTCCTCGGCTGGCCAACCCCGGTGCCGCACGTCGTCAAGTACGCCCTTGCGTACTTCGTCGTGCAGGCCGAGTTCGGCCTGATGTGCCCGGTCTCGCTGACCGACTCGACGGCCCGCGTCATCCGCCTCTTCGGCAGCGCGCAGCAGCGGGCCGCCTACCTGCCACGGCTGACCGCGACGCGCCTGGACGAGCTCTGGCAGGGGGCGCAGTTTGTCACCGAGCGCCAGTCCGGGTCGGACGTCGGCGCCAGCGAGGCCCTGGCGCAGCGCGACGGCGACCTCTGGCGCGTCCACGGCCAGAAGTGGTTCTGTAGCAACGTCACCGCGGACGTGGTGCTGCTGCTGGCGCGGCCGGAGGGCGCGCCGCCGGGCACCCGCGGCCTAGCGATGTTCGTCATGCCCAAACGGCTTCCGGACGGCGCACGCAACGCCTACCGCGTCGAGCGACTGAAGGACAAGCTCGGCACGCGCGACATGGCCACCGGCGAGGTCGTGCTGGACGGCGCGCTCGCCGAGCCGGTAGGACCGCTCGATGCCGGCTTCCGCCAGATGGCCGAGATGATCAACGTCTCGCGCCTCTCCAACGCGATGCGCAGCGCGGCGCTCATGCGGCGGGCGCTGCTCGAAGCACTGGAGTGCGCCCGCGGCCGCTGGGCCTTCGGCCGGCGGCTGTTCGATCTGCCGCTCGCGCGCGAAAATCTGCTCGACCTGCTGCTCGACGTCGAGGGCTGCACGGCGCTGGTGTTCCACGGCGCCGCCCTGCTCGACCGCGCCGATGCCGGCGACGTTGAGGCGCGGCGGCTGGTGCGCATCGTCACGCCGCTGAGCAAGCTCTACGTCACCAAGCGCGCCCGCTGGACCACCGCCGAGGCCCTGGAGCTGCGCGGCGGCAACGGCTACATCGAGGACTGCGTCAACCCGCGGCTGGTGCGCGACAGTATCCTCGGATCGATTTGGGAGGGGGCGACCAACGTCGTGGCCCTCGACGTCGGCCGGGCCATCGTGCGCAACGGCGCCGGCGCGGCCCTGCTGGACGACCTGCGCGTGCGCCTGGGCCGGCTGTGCGACGAGCCGACGCGCCAGGCCGCGGCCTGGCTGCGCCCGCACCTCGAGACGACGGCACCGGTCGTCGCCGGCCTCCCAGAGCAGGACCCGAGTGCGCGCGAGCCGATCTTAGTGCGCCTCGCCGAGCAGCTCGCGCACCTGACGATCGCGACGCTGCTGCTGGAGGAGGCCGATGATCTGGCGGGCGCGAGCGGCAGCCACCGCAAGCTGCTCGTCGCTGCGGCCTACGCGCGGCGCTGGCTGTGGCGCGGGCCGCGCCTGGCGACGCACCGCGCCGCGCAGGAGTGGCTGGAGGCACTGGTCGATTGGCGGCCCATTCCCGCGAGCGCGGCCTTGGCCGTCCTGCCGCCGGAGGGGTGAGGGCGGCTGCGGACGCGGGGCCGGTCCGCGCGGCGTGCACACCCCAACCCGCTCGCCGTGTCGAGGAGTGGGTCGTGGAGCGGCCAGCGCGCCGCCTGCCGTGCCAGCCGTGCCTTCCCCGCCGGGCCATGAGAGACTAGGAGAGAGCCGAGGCCGGAGGAGGTGTGTGCACGCGACGTTCTCCCGATTCTGGCGGGGCAGCGACCCGGCGCGGCAGGGAATACATTCGGCGCGCGCGGAGGCGTCAACTTGGTGCGACAGGTGGAGTTGGTCATCTCCCTGCGGGACGCCAACGATGAATGAAAAGTGGCTGCGCCGCACGGGGAGTGCAGAGGGGCTTCGCCCCTCTGCGTCTCAATCCGGGGGTGGGGTGGGGCCAGAGCCGCCTGCAAGGCTGTTTTCGCAGGAGCGCAGATGAGCCGACGCCGCACCGGCGAGAGCGCCGGCCCGCCGGCCGCAGCCGCCACCCGGCCGGCCGCACGTCGGCGGCTGGACATCTTGCTCGTCGAGCGCGGTCTGGCCGAGAGCCGTGCCCAGGCGCAAGCACTGGTGATGGCCGGTGCTGTGCGCCTCCACGAGGAGATCGCCGCGCGCGCCGGGCAGCTCGTGGCGCTCGACGCGCCCATCATTGTCAGCGGGCGCCCGCCGTACGTCAGCCGCGGCGGTGTAAAGCTCGCCGCAGCGCTGGACGCCTTCGGCATCAGCGTGGCCGGCCGCGTGGCGGTCGACGTCGGCGCCTCGACCGGCGGCTTCACCGACTGCCTCTTGCAGCGCGGTGCGGCGCGGGTGTATGCCGTGGACGTGGGCTACGGGCAGCTCGACTGGCGGCTGCGCCAGGACGCGCGCGTCCACGTCGTCGAGCGGACGAACATCCGCCACCTGGAAGCCCTGCCGGAGCCCGTGGACCTGGCGACGATCGACGTGTCGTTCATCTCGCTGCGCCTCGTCCTGCCGGCGATTGAGCGCCTGCTGCGCCGCGAGGGCGACGTGGTGGCGCTGGTGAAGCCGCAGTTCGAGGCCGGCCGCCAGCAGGTGCGCCGCGGCGTGGTACGCGATCCGGCCGTGCACCGCCAGGTGCTGGCTGACCTCACCGCCTGGTGCCGCGACAAGGGCTGGACGGTTCGGGGCGTGGCGTCGTCGCCGCTGCGCGGCCCGGCCGGCAACCGGGAATTCCTCATCAGCCTGCGCCAACCATGAACCCTGTCCGGTTCAAGATCATCGGCGTGGCGGCGAACATCGGCAAACCGGAGTCGCGCGAGCGGTTGATCGAGCTGCGGCGCCTGCTCCAGGAGCAGGGGTTGACCGTTCAACTCGACCCGGAGGCGGCCGGGTTGCTGGGCCGGCCGCAAGAAGCGCGGTCCCTGGCGGAGATTGGCCAGCAGACCGACCTGGTGATCGTGCTCGGCGGCGATGGTACCATCCTGCGGGTGGCGCGCGAACTGGGCGCGACGGACACCCCGGTTTTGGGGGTCAACGTCGGCACCCTCGGGTTTCTCACCAGCGTGCGCGCCGAGGAGATGCGGCCGACCCTGGCGGAGATTCTGCGTGGCGAGTTCAACATCAGCGAACGGCATACTCTGGAGACGACCGTCATTCGCGGCGGACAACGCCTCGAGACGCATCGGGCGCTCAACGACGCGGTGATCTCGCGCAGCGCCTTCTCGCGGATTGTCCGGCTCCAGCTGTGGCTCGACGGTGAGTTGTTGACAGAATACGTTTGCGACGGCATGATTTTCGCCACGGCCACGGGTTCGACCGCGTATTCGTTGAGCGCGGGCGGACCGATTCTGATGCCGGAAACGCGGGCGTTTGTGGTGACGCCGATTTGCCCGCACGCACTGAGCAACCGGTCGGTCATCGCCGGCCGTAACGCCGCGGCCCGCTGTGTTGTCGCCGGCGCCGCGGGCGAGCTGTTGCTGACCGTGGACGGCCAGGTCCAGTTGCGGTTGCAGGTGGGCGACGAAGTGGACGTGCGCCGCGCGGAGCAGACGGTGCGCCTGGTGACGCGCCGGGGGCACTCGTATTTTGAAATCTTGAGGCAAAAGTTGAAATGGAGCGGGGCGAATGTCTAAACCAGAAAAAGAGGGGTTGACCAAGATTGCCGCGTTGCTGCAAGCCGGTCGGATCAACCTGCAACTCACGGCGCGGGACAAACACGCGGCGTTGCGCGAGGTCGCCGCCCTGTTGAACACCTCTCAATGCATTGCCAACTTCGACGCGTTCTTCAAGGAAATCCTCGAACGCGAACGGGTCAGCAACACCGCCCTCGGCCACGACGTCGCCATCCCCCACGCCCGCACCGAGCAATGTACGGAGATCCTCATCGCCGTGGGGCGCAGCGCCGACGGGATCGATTTCGAAGCCAAAGACAATCAGCCGGTGCGTTTGATCTTCCTCATCGGCACGCCCAAACAGATGGTCACGGAATACCTGCGCGTTGTCGGCAATCTCGCCCGGCTGCTCCGCCAGGACGACGTCCGCCAGCGCCTCCTCGATGCCCCCGACTCCACCACCTTCATCCGGGTGCTGGACGAAGCGGAAGCCTGAGCGGGGCGACGCGGCCGGCTTTCACCTGCCCCGAGCTTCTCCCCAGCCCGCCACGCTGTTCCCGGGAAATGGGACACGTGTCCCATTTCCCGGGAACAGCCGCTGCAGCGCCGCCCTTCCGATCAGGCGGTGGTTGATACCGGTCCGGACCGTTTCTCCAGCACCAATCGGAGGAACTGGCCGGTGTACGAAGCCGGCACAGCACAGATGGCCGCGGGCGGGCCGGCGGCGACAACC
>JACQUS010000051.1 GCA_016210125.1 Chloroflexota bacterium
CTGCTGACCATCAACGCCCTGGCCGCCGCCGACGCCGTGCTCGTGCCCGTCCAGGGCCAGTACTATGCCCTCTACGGCGTCACGCAGCTCATGCGCACCGTTCACCTGGTGCGTGAGGAGCTGAACGAGGAGCTTGGTCTGCTCGGCGTGGTCGTGTCCCTCCTCGGGCGCACGAAGCTCGCGCGCGAGGTCCTGGCGGAGGTGGAGCGCTTCTTCGACCGGAAGCTGTTCGCCACCGTTCTGCACCAGAGCGTCAAAGTGGCCGAGGCGCCCACGCGTGGCCAGAGCATCCTGGCCTACGAGCCGCACGGGCGCAGCGCGGCCGAGTATCGGCAGCTTGCCGAGGAGGTGCTGGCGCGATGTCGGGTTCGCTGATTCGGCGCAGCCCCCTGGAGCGCGTGCTGAGCGATTCGGCCGCCGACACCGCCGCCTATCGCCAGGCGCGGCTCGTGCCCACGGCTCGCCTGCGGGCCAGCGCGGCCAACGTCCGCCAGACCATCGACCCCTCGGGCATCGCCGAGCTGGCCGGAAGCATCCGCGACCAGGGGCTGCTCCAGCCTCTGGTCGTGCGGCGCGAGGGCGACGGCTACGTCATTATCGCCGGCCATCGCCGCTGGGAGGCCTGCCAGCGCCTCGGCTGGGAGGAGGTGCCCTGCATCATCCGCGAGACCACGGCCGAGCAGAGCCTCGAGCAGCAACTCATCGAGAACATCCAGCGCGAGGACATCCCGCCGCTCGAAGAGGCCCATTGCCTGCGCGACCTCATGCAGCGCCATGGCCTGTCGTTGCGCGAGCTGGCCGCCCGCGTCCACAAGAGTCTGGGCTACCTCGACTCGCGGCTGAAGCTGCTCAAGTACGCAGACCTAGCCGAGCGCGTGCGCACGGCAAAGATCCCGGTGCGGACCGCCGAAGAGCTGGCCAAGGTCGAGGACGCGGCCGAGCGCCGGCGGCTGACCGACGCCGTCCTGCGCGGCGAGCTGGGCCGGCCGCGGCTGAAGGAGGAGGTGCGCCGCCTGCGCCAGCGCCGCGCGGCCCCGGCGCGCCCGAGCCCGGCCGACGACCCGTGGCTCGAAGCTGCGGCCGAACTCGGGGAGGCGCCGGGCGCCGTGGCGGAGGATGCGCCGCTGGCCGGCGACCTGGCGCGCCAGGCGCCAGCGTCAGACGGCGACGTGCTCGGAGCGGGGCCGGCCGCGGCCGCGGACGCGCGGGGCACCGTGGACGCTCCCCCGGCCGCGCCGCCGTCCCTGGCCGGGCTGTCGGTCACGGCGCAGCGCGCGGAGCGCCTGGCCGCGGCAACCGACCTGCTCGACCGTCTGGCCGCGGCGCTGGTGGCCATGGCCCGCCACGCCACGCCGGCCGAGCGTCAGGCCACCGCCGGTGCACTGCGGCGCGCGCTGGCGGCGCTGCGCGTCGCGCTCGACAGCGTCGCTCCCGAGCGAGCGTAGGCGCCCGCGCTGCCGGCGAAAAGGGGGCGTGCAGAGGGGACGGGAGTCCCCTCTGCGATGCTTCCTTTATGGGTGGGGTGGGGCAATGCCCGGTCTCTGGGACGCCCGCGCCGGCGGGCCCGGCTCGCCCGTCGCCCCGGCCGGAGCCGCCGGGCTCTACGCCCGCCTCGCGCTGCGGGCGCGTGCCGCGTTCGTGCGCCACGTGCTGCCAGATCTCGCGCCCGGGTGCGTGCTCGACGTCGGCTGCGGCAAGGGGCCGTGGCTGCGGCTGCTGGCGGCGCAGGGCTTCACTACCGTCGGCGTCGACCGGAGCTGGGCCATGCTGCAGGCCGCGCGCCGCGCCGGCCGCGGGGCGTCGCTCCTGGCGCAGATGGACGTCGCCCACCTGGCGTGTGCCGACCGCGCGTGCGCGAACGTGCTCGCGGTGACCGTCCTCCAGCACCAGGCCGACGGCGCCCCGGCTATCGCCGAGCTGGCGCGCGTCGCCAGGGCGCGCATCGCCGTCTACGAGCTGACGGCGAGCACCGTGCCGCGTCGGCTGGCGCCGCACGTCGTCGCGCGCTCGGTGCAGTGGTATCGCGACGCCTTCCTGGCGCACGGCTGGGCCTTGCGCGCCGCCCACGAGGTAGGCCAACCGGCGGGTGCGCTGTGGCACGGGCCGCGGGCGGTAGCGCATCTGGCCGCGCGGCACGCCTGGCTGGTCTTCGCGCCGGCGCTGGTTGACGGCTCATCGCGCGCTCGCTAGCATCAAGGTATGAGTGCCGCGACCGTCTCCCCGCGCCTACGCCCACCGGCCGGCGATCGCGCCGCCATCCTGGACGCGCTGCGCACGGCGGGCTACCGCCTGACCGCGCCACGCCAGGCGCTGGTGGACCTGCTCGTCGGGCAGGGCGGGCAGTGCTTCACCGCCGAGGACATCTACGGCCAGGTGCGCGGCGTGACCCCGCGCCTGGGCCGCGCGACGGTCTACCGCACCATCGAGCGGCTGGTCGAGCTGAGCCTGCTGGAGCGCATTCACGCTGACGGGCCGTGCCACAGCTACGTGCTCGGCGGGGCGAGCCACCACCACCACCTCATCTGCTCCGTCTGCGGCCGCGTCTGGGAGTTCCCCGAGTGCGCGCTGCCGCAGCTTCTGCTCGACCTCAGCGCGCAGGTAGGCTTCAGCGTCGAGGGCCACCACGTCGAGGTCTTCGGCCGCTGCGCAGCCTGCCGCTCGGCGGCGTAGCCGCCCGGGCCACTGCCGCCAGCCCAGGCTCGCGTGCCGTCCCGGGAACGCGATAGCCCCAAGGCGCGGTCGGGGCGCAAGCTCGTCGTGGCACGTAGCCTCCACTGGTCGGCGCGCTGCGCACCGTGCCCGACGAGCGTGACGGGTGACGGCGCTGCGCAGCCATGAAGGAGAGTTACGCTTGACTGGACGGCCGAACGGCGCGCCCCCCTTGGTGCTGGATTGCATGAAAGACGGTTCGCTTGGGCTCGCCGTACGGCAGAGCAGCGACGACACGATACGTTCCTGGGCGCGGGAGCGTCCAGAGGCCATTCACGGCGATGATTGCCCTAGACGACTGTCCGCGTATGGCAATCGGCGGCCGCCCGACGTTGACCTTCAGATTGAAATCTGGCCCGACCCTTTCTCCATCCTCGTGCTCAAGGGTGATTCGGAGAGGGTGGTCCTCACTGGTCGCGTTCCAGGGTATGAGCACCCCCATGGCGAACCCAAAGGTAGCCGGCTGGGTGAAGTCGACGATGTCCAGGCGATCCCAGCCGCCGCCCATAGGGTAGAGCTTCCCATGGCCGCCGTGCGCCTGTCATCATGGTAGGGGCCACAGCTACGGGGCGATTCCTCTATGTGCCCATCGAACCGACAGGCCGATCCGGCATCTGGCGACCGGTTACGGCGTTTGAGGCGAACCGGCACCAGGTAGCCAGATATCAGGAGAGAAAGCCATGAGCCTTGAGCATGAGGACTTTGTGTTGGGGGAGGAGGTCACCCATGCCGCTCGGGCGCAAGCTCGTCGTGGCACCGCCGTTGTCTCGGTACGACTGTCGACCGAGGAGCTGGCACAGGTGGAAGCGATCAGTCGCGCGACCAAGAGAACCATCTCTCAGGTTGTGCGCGATGCTGTGATGCGCTACATCCACGTACGTGAGCACCAGCCGTTCTCCGTCACGATCTCTGTCTTTGAACAGAGCACGGTCTCGACGGGAGGCTCCGGGCAGGTAAGCAAGGCGGCTTTTGCCGACACGGTTTTGGCCGCCGGGCGGCAGGCATAGCGCTCGTCGGTCCTGCACGTTCGTCGTCAATGCCTCCCGTGTCCCTCAACCCGCTGGTACTGCTGCGCGCGGGTCTCTTGTCTGCTGTGTGTGGCTCTGCGGGCTGTACCAGTTCGCGTCCCGCGGTCGTTGCCCCTACGGTGCTGTCCAACGAGCACCATTTGACGACTGATAATGAGATGATGTATCATATGCGCGCACGAGGTGCGCGGAGGATCAAGCCCTATGCGCCGGCTTGCCCTCGCCCTGGCGCTGCTCGCCGGGACGGCCCTGGGTGCCGGCTGCGACCTGCTCGCGCCGGCTGCGCCCAGGCCGGCGGTCGAAACGACTGCCGCACAGCGCGTGCCGCCGGCGACGGCGCCGGCCGGTGCCAAGCCGCAGCAGCCTGCCCCAACGACCGCCGCGCCGTCGGCCCAGCCGGCGACGCCTGCGGCGGAGGCTACGCCCGCAGCCCCGGCCCGGGCGACCCCGGCGCCCGCCGCCCAGCGTCAGGCTGCCACGCTGAGCGGCCCGCGGCTCAAGGTCGTCGCCACGTTCTCCATCCTCGGCGACCTCGTGCGCACCGTCGGCGGCGAGCGCCTCGACCTGCGCGTCCTCGTCGGGCCGGAGAGCGACACGCACACCTTCGAGCCCAGTCCGGCAGACGTCGCGGCGCTGGCCGAGGCGACGCTGGTGTTCGAGAACGGCCTGGGCTTCGAGCCCTGGCTCGACAAGCTCTACGCCTCGGCGCGCTCGCGGGCTCGGCGCGTCATCGTCACCGTCGGGCTGCCCTCGCCCATTCCGGCCACCGATGGTGACCACGGGGGCGGCGACAAGCCCGACCGTGACCAGGCCGAACAGAGCGCGCACGGGGAGTTCGACCCCCACGTCTGGCACGACGCGCAGAACGCTATGCATATGGTGCGAGCTATCCGCGACGCGCTGGCGCAGGCCGACCCGGCGAACGCCGCGACGTACCGCGCCAACGCGGAGCGCTACCTGGCCGAGCTCGAGGCGCTCGACGCCTGGATAATCCAGCGCGTCGCCACGCTGCCGGCGGCGCGGCGCAAGCTGGTGACCGCGCACGACACGTTCGCCTACTTCGCGCGGCGCTACGGCTTCGCGATCGTCGGCACGGCGCTGGGCTCGTTCACCACCGAGACGGCCGATCCGTCGGCAGCGCGCATCGTCGAGCTGGTGCGCGAGATCAGAGCCGCCGGCGTGCCGGCGATCTTCGCTGAGAACGTCAGCAATCCACGGCTGATGCAGCGCATCGCCGCCGAGGCTGGCGTCGCCCTCGTGCCCGACCTGTACACCGACGCCCTGGGCAAGCCGAACAGCCCTGGCGACACGTACGTGAAGGTGATACGCTCGAACGTGGAGAAAATCGTTACGGCGTTGAGCAGATGAGCCGCCCGTTCCTGCCGTATGGCCGGCGCGAGCACGTCCCCCCGGTGCCTGGTGCGCCGGCGCTGGAGGCGCTCGCGGCCAGCGTCGCCTACCCCGGCGCCGCCGAGCTGGCGCTCCGCGACATCAGCGTGACCGTGGCGGTCGGCGCGCACGTCGCGCTGGTCGGGCCGAACGGCTCGGGCAAGTCGACCCTCCTCAAGGCCGCGGCCGGCCTGCTGCCGCTGCGCGCCGGCGAGATGCGCGTCCACGGCCACGCACCCGGTGTCTGCCACCATCGCGTCGCCTACCTGCCGCAGCGCA
>JACQUS010000442.1 GCA_016210125.1 Chloroflexota bacterium
GATGTCGGCGTCATACGGCGGCCCGACCATCTCCTCGGTGAGGTACAGCTCCTCGCCGGGGTCGCCCTGGAGGTGGTTCGGGTAGACGCAGCCTGACGAGGCGAACACGACCTTCTCGACGCCGGCCCGCACGGCCTCCCAGAAGACCAGGCCGTCCAGATACAGGTTCGACGCCGGCCCGGCCTGGTGGATGTCCACGTAGCCGCGCCCGCCATGGTCGGCCGCGAGGTGGAAGAGCACGTCGACGTCCTTGACCGCCGCGCGCGTCATGCCGGGCTCGCGCAGGTCGGCTTGGATGAACTCCACGGTCTTCGCAGCGAGGTGCGGGCCGATGTTCGCCGTCATGCCGCTGCTCAGGTCGTCGACGACGCGCACCTGCGCCCCACGCGCGACGAGTGCGTGCACGAGATGCGAGCCGATGAACGAGGCACCGCCGGTGACGAGGACCCGCCGCCCCTGCCAGTGCTGCATGTGCCTTGCCTCCTTACCGTTACGCGGTGGCCCTGATGTCCTCGGCATCCAGCGCCATAGCGCCGACGCCGAGCGGGACGTACTTCGCCACGGACGCGAAATGCTGCCGATCGAGGATGCGCCAGCAGTCGATGATCACGCGCGGGGCGCTGTGGCGCGCCACAGCGCGCGGGTCGAGGGCGCGGAATGCCTCCCACGGCGTGGTGATGACCAGCACGTCGGCGCGCCGCACGCAGGCGTCGAGCGATGGTGCGAGGTCGATGGGGTCGCCGAGCACGCGGCGCGCGCCGGCCATCGCCGCCGGGTCGTAGGCCACGACGCGGCAGCCCTCGGCGGCCAGCGTCTGCGCCAGGAGGACGCCCGGCGACGCCTCGATCACGTCGGTATTGGGCTTGTAGGCCAGGCCCAGGATGCCGACCGTGCCCATCGGCGGGAGCTTGTGCTTGACCAGCTCCGCCAGGCGCGCGATCTCGCCGCGGTTGGAGCGGTCGGTGGCCTCGGCGAGCAGCGCTGGCGCGCCGAGCCCGCGGCCCAGGGCGATGAGCGCCAGATTGTCGCGCGGGAAGCACGGGCCGCCGTACGCCGTCGTGCCCTTGAGGTACTTGCGCCCGACGCGGCTGTCCAGCCCAACAGCCGACGTGACCACGTCGACGTCGGCGTCCGGCAGCCGCTCGCAGATGCGCGCCAGCATGTTCGCGTAGGTGATCTTGGTGGTGACGAAGGTGTTCAGCGCCAGCTTGGCCAGCTCGGCGTTGACGAAGTTCATGCGCGCCATCGGCGGGTCGTTCTCGTAGACGCGCCGGTAGAAGCCCTCCAGCAGGTCGCCGGCGTGCGGATCGGACTCGCCGATGAGGACGAAGTCGGGGTTCAGAAAGTCGCGGATGACGGAGCCTAGGGCGATGAACTCCGGGCTGTAGCACAGGCCGAAATGCTCGCCGCAGCGCTTGCCGCTGGCGCGCTCCAGCGCCTCGCGCACGGGGCCGCCGGTCGAGCCCGGCATCACCGTACTGGTGAGCACGACGAGGTGGAAGGTGCGCTTCTTGCGCAGCGCGCGGCCGATAGCCTCGCAGGCCGGGAGGACGTAGCGCAGCGAAAAGCCGCCGTCGGGCTCGCTGGGCGTCAGCACGACGATGAAAGTGACGTCCGAAGCCGCTACAGCCGCCTCGACATCGTCGGTCGCCGTCAGCCGGTCGTCGACCGTCGCCAGCAGCTCCTGGAGACCCGGCTCGAAGACGGGCGCCTGCCCGTCGTTCATGGCCCGCACTTTGTTGAGGTCGACGTCGACGCCGACGACGCACACGCCCTTGGCAGCCACGGCCGCCGCCATGGGGGCGCCGAGCTTGCCGAGCCCGATGACCGACGCCGCCGAAGGCGCCTCATCCGACGCGCTAGTCGCTGCGCCGTTGGGAGACCCCTGCGTGATGACGGACATGTTCCCACGCCCTTTCTCCCGCCGAGCCCTGGCGCGCTGGCCTCGACAGGTGTCCGCGGTTCGCCGCCACGATCGGGCAGAACTGCGCTCTGGCCTCATGATCGGCCAGACCGGCGCCGCCGATAATAGCTGCGCACCGGCCACCCGCCGCGCACGAGCCGCCACGACCGTTCGGCTGCTGTCAGGATCCGCCATCAGGACCAGGCTGTCATCACCCCAGTGGACTAGGCTGGCTGGCAGAAAAGTACCGCTCGTATTGTAACCGAGCAGCAGACCGAGGGATTGGTCGACGACGTTGGACACGCCTGGCACCCTCCAACACGCCCGTTTCCTTGACATGTCATTTCTATTTTGCGTATAGTGTATGCGTCCCGCTTGCCCGAACGCTCTTTCTCCTCTATCCCATGGGCGTTCCGACCTGCGGGCTCACGATTCTGAATGACGAGGCGACAAGCCGTGTTCGACACCATGCTTATCTTGCTGCTCCTTTGGATCGTGACCGTCGCCGCAGCCGCCGGCGCCGGCTACGTCGTCAAGCAGGTGCGCACGCAGGATCGTGTGCGCAAGGCCGGCGAGGAGGCCGAGCGGCTGCTGCGCGAGGCCCACAACCGCCACCGCGACCTGCTGCTCGAGGCCAAGGACGAGGCCCTGAAGCTGCGCACGGTCGTCGAGGCCGAGCTGCGCGAGCGCCGCGCGGAGCTCCAGCGCCAGGAGCGACGTCTCCAGCAGAAGGAGGAGACGCTGGACCGCCGCCAGGAGGGCATGGAGCGGCGCGAGCGCGCCGTCACGCAGACGGAGAAAGAGCTCGACGCGCAGCGTGCCGACGTAGGGAAGCTCCGCCAGCAGCAGATGCAGGAGCTGGAGCGCATCGCCGGGCTCACGCAGGCCGAGGCGCGCGAGGTCGTCTTGAAAGCTGCCGAGGACGACGTGCGCCAGGAGGCCGGGCGGCGCGCGCGCGCCATCATCCAGGAGGCACGCGAGGACGCCGAGCGCCAAGCGCGCGAGATCGTCACCATCGCCCTCCAGCGCTACGCGGCCGACCAGGTGTCCGAGACGACGGCCGCAGTCGTGGCGCTGCCCAATGAGGAGATGAAGGGGCGCATCATCGGCCGCGAGGGGCGCAACATCCGCGCCCTGGAGGCGGCCACCGGCGTCGACCTGATCATCGACGACACACCCGACGCTGTCATGCTCTCCGGCTTCGACCCGGTGCGCCGCGAGATCGCCCGCGTGGCGCTGACCAAGCTGATCGCCGACGGGCGCATCCACCCGGCGCGCATCGAGGAGATGGTGCAGAAGGCGCGCCAGGAGGTCGAGCAGGTCATCCGCGAGGCGGCCGACCAGGCCGCGTACGACGCCGGCGTGCACGGGCTGCACCCGGAGTTGCTCAAGGTGCTCGGCCGTCTCAAGTTCCGCACCTCATACGGCCAGAACGTGCTAGGGCACTCGGTCGAGTGCGCGCACCTGGCGTCGGTGCTGGCGGCCGAGCTGGGCGCCGACATCCACGCCTGCCGCGCCTCGGCGCTGCTGCACGATGTCGGCAAGGCCTTGAGCCACGAGGTCGAGGGGCCGCACGCGTTCATCGGCGCCGACGTGGCGCGGCGCTACGGACTCTCGGCCAAGATCGTCAATGCTATCGCCAATCACCACGCCGAGATGGACGAGCCGCAGAGCATCGAGGCGATCATCGCCCAGGTGGCCGACGCCATCTCCGGCGCGCGGCCGGGCGCCCGCCGCGAGACCATGCAGAACTACGTCAAGCGCCTGGAGGCGCTCGAGACGGTGGCCAACTCCTTCCCCGGCGTCGAAAAGTCGTTCGCCATCCAGGCCGGGCGCGAGGTGCGTATTATCGTCAAGCCCGACGAGGTGGACGACTACGCGGCCGTCTGCCTAGCGCGCGACATCGTCAAGAAGATCGAGGAGACGCTGGAGTACCCCGGCCAGATCCGGGTTACGGTGGTGCGGGAGACGCGGGCGGTCGAGTACGCGAAGTGAGCCGCGAGCCGCGTGTCGACCTGCACGCGCACACGACGGCCTCCGACGGCGCGCTCCAGCCGGCCGAGCTGGTCGGGCTGGCGCGGCAGGTGGGCCTGGCGGTGCTCGGCGTAACCGACCACGACACGACCGACGGCCTGCCGGCCGCGCTGGCGGCCGCCGGGCAGGGCCTGGAGGTCGTGCCCGGCGTCGAGCTGAGCACCGACGTGCCCGTCGGCGAGGTCCACGTCCTGGGCTACTTCCTCGATTACCAGGACGCCAGCTTTCAGGGCCAGCTCGCCGAGCTGCGCGAGGCTCGTGTCGAGCGCGCGCAAGCGATGGTGGAGCGCCTGGGCGAGCTGCGTGCGCCCGTGTCGTGGGAGCGCGTGCTGGCGCTGGCCGGCGGCGCCGTCGGCCGGCCGCACATCGCCCAGGCGCTGGTCGAGGCCGGCCACGTCGCCAGCGTGCCGCAGGCCTTCGACCTCTACCTCGGACGCGGCAAGCCGGCCTACGTCGAGCGCGAGAAGCTGACGCCGGCCGAGGCCGTGCGCATGCTCCGGCAGGTCGGCGGCGTCGCCGTCGTCGCGCATCCCTACATCCTGGACACCGCCGGGCGCGTCAAAGTGCGGCTCGACCTGCCGGCGCTCTTGCCGCAGCTTTGCGCCGCCGGACTCCAGGGGCTCGAGGTCTACTACACGAACTACACGCGCGACCTGACAGCCGAGCTGCGCATCGTCGCCGAGCGCTTCGGATTGGTGGCCACCGGCGGGAGCGACTTCCACGGCGGGGGCACCGTGCCTGAGGCCCAGCTCGGCGCGGTGGCCGTCCCCTACGCCTGCGTCGAGCGCTTGCGCCGGCTGGCCGGGCGGTGACTAGCCGGCGCCGGCGGCCGAGAGGGACCA
>JACQUS010000038.1 GCA_016210125.1 Chloroflexota bacterium
GCCATGAGCTTGGCGTTACCCAGCAGGACATGCCGCTCCGCGATGTCGGCCTCGACGCCGTGGCCGGGGATGGCCTGGAAGCTCGCCGTCTCGGGCAGCGCCAGCCCGCGCGCCTTCGTGCCCTCCACAATCGCGCTCGCCAGCGGGTGCTCCGAGCTGCGCTCGACCGCCGCGGCGAGGCGCAGCAGCTCGTCCTCGTTGATTCCAGCCTCCAATCCGGCCTCGGCGATCACATCGGTCACCTCCGGTTTGCCCCTGGTGATCGTGCCGGTCTTGTCCATAACGATGTATTGCAGGCGCGCGGCCGTCTGAAGCGCGTCGCCGGAGCGGATGAGGATGCCGTTCTGCGCGCCAAGGCCGATGCCCGTCGTCAGGCTCATCGGCGTCGCCATGCCCAGCGCGCAGGGGCAGGCAATGATCAGCGTGGTGACGCCGACAATGAGCGCGTAGGTTAAGGCCGGCTCCGGCCCGAAGACGTACCAGACAACGAAGCCAATGACCGCTAGGATCATCACCGCCGGGGTGAAGTAGCCGGAGACGACGTCGACCACGCGCTGGATGGGCACCTTCGAGCCCTGGGCGTCCTGCACCATGCGGATGATGTTGGCGAGCGCGGTATCCTTGCCGACCTTCGTGGCGCGGAACCGGAAGCTGCCGGTCTGGTTGATCGTCGCGCCGATCACCTCATCGCCCGGCTGCTTCTCGACCGGGATGGACTCGCCGCTAATCATGCTCTCGTCGACCGAGGAGCGCCCGTCGAGGATGACGCCGTCGACCGGGAGCTTCTCGCCCGGCCGGACGATGACGACGTCGCCGACGAGCACCTCTTCGACCGGTATGTCGACCTCGGCGCCATCGCGCACCACGCGTGCCGTCCTGGCCTGGAGGCCGATGAGCTTCTTGATGGCCTCCGAGGTGCGCCCCTTGGCCTTGACCTCCAGCGCCAGCCCCAGCACCACCAGCGCCGTCACCACGACAGTGACGTCGTAGTACACGTCGGCCAGCTCGACAGTCGGCACAAGCTGGGGAAAGAGCAGCACGACGGTGGAGTACAGCCAGGCGACGCCCGTGCCGGTGGCGATGAGGGTGTGCATCGTCGCTTGGCGGTGCTTGAGCCCCTGCCACATGCCGGTGAAGAACTGGCTGCCGCTGTAGGCCATCACCGCCAGGCTAGCGAGGCCCAAGACGCCCCAGAGCAGCCGCAGCGCGAGGCTACCCCGCGGAAACAGCTCGCTCAGCACCGGAAGCAGATACGGATACGACAAGATCATCGTCGGGACGCCGACGGCGGCTCCGAACCACCACTTGCGCATGAGGCTGCTGTATTCCCGCTCCTGCTCGGCCGTCTCCGTGTCCAACGCCGACGCGCTCGCGCTCGTGATCGGCGCGGCGTGGTAGGGGCCGGCCGTCTCGACGGCGCTAACAAGCGCGTCCAGATTCACCGCGCTGGCAACGTACTCGACCGTCACCGTGTCGGTCACCGGGTTTAGCGCGGCGCTAAGCACGCCCGGCGTGGCCTGGACCGCGTCCTCGATGCACGTCGCGCACTCGCCGCAGTACAGGCCGTGCACCTTCAGCCGCAGCGATGCGCTCCCGGTGTCGAAGCCGCTGTCGCGCACCGCGCGCACCAGCCGCACGAGGGTGACCTGCGCCGGATCGTACTCGACGTAGGCACGTCCGCTGATGCGCGCGCGCCCGCCCTGAACGTTGACCTTGACTTTCTGCACGCCGGCCACGGCCTGCAACGCCTGCTCCAGCGCGCGGCCGCCGAAGCGGCTCACGCCAGTGAGCGGCAGCTCGATGCGCACGGGGCCGCCGGCCGCTGTGCTCACACCGGTCGTAGCTGAGGGCACGATGGCCGTCGCGGCCTGAGCGCTCCTCGTCAGTACCGATAGATACTTGCTAGGCGCGGCGACGAACTGCTCGAGGCACGCGCGCGAGCAAAGGTAGATGTCCGCTCCGTCCACGTAGCGCGTGGCGTAGGCCTGCTGCGCGTCGATCTCCATCCCGCAGACGGGGTCGCGGACTGTCGACGCCGGCGGGGTGATGTTCTTGATCATCGGGGTCTCCATCTCGTGCCACTACCTCGTGCCACTACCTCGTGCCACTGCGGACGCTCCGCGAGCCGGGTCCCTCCGGCGGTAGGCCGTGCCGACAAAGGGTCGTGGCCGCAGCCGCTCTCGTCCTTTCAGTGGCACCCGCCCGAGCGCCGGGTCGTCGTCGGCGTCGTTGCCGTCGCCGTCGCGCTGGGCTCGTCGCTCGCGGCGTCGTCCACCGGCTGCCGTCGGCTGTCGGGTGCTTGCTGGTGATCGCCGTGGCCCATGCCGCAGCCAGCCCCACCGGCGTGCATGCGCAGCATCAGCAGGAAGAACACGCCGGCGATGATCCAGACCCCGTAGCTCTGAAGGAACTGCTCCACGGTCTCGCCCTCCGGTAGCGCTTGCTGCTCGAAGTATGGCGCCGCTTGCTGAAGCCCCGCTGAGGACGGGCTGATGCTTGGCTGAGCGAGAGGCTGGCTCAGCGAACCCGGGGACGAGCGGGCGCGCTGACCTGGCTGCCGTGCGCCCAGACAGTCAGGACGACAGCCACCGCCATGCCAGCCAATGACAAGAGCTGCGCCTCCTGGAGGCCCCACAGCCAGATGGTCTCCGTGCGCAGGAAAGTGAGCGCGAACTTGCCCGCGGCGTAGAGCCCGAGGTAGAGCGCGAAGAGCTGGCCGTCGACCGTGAGCCGGCAGCGCAGCAGCCACAGGACGGCGAAGACGGCGAGGTCCCAAGCC
>JACQUS010000433.1 GCA_016210125.1 Chloroflexota bacterium
CGGCGACCAGCCCTACAAGGTGCTGGTGATCTACGCGCCGCCGATGACCGGCGGAGGTCCACGAGACAGGCTCGTGTAGAGCATGCGCCATATGTCCGGTGCGTTGCACCGAGGACGACCCGCGGAGGTCGATGAGCGATGCCGTACGAGAACGTGCTGCTGGAGGCCGGCCCGGTCGCGACGCTGACGCTCAACCGGCCGGAGGCGCGCAATGCGCTCAACGGCCCACACATGCGCGACATCATCGGCGCGCTGCGCGAGCTGGACGCTGCGCCGGACGTGCGCGTCGTCGTGGTGCGCGGCGCAGGGCGCGGCTTCTGCGCCGGCGCCGACATCGGCGAGTTCCTGGGCCGCGGCGTGATGGCCGCGCGCGACTACCTGGCGGCCGTGCCGGAGATGTTCGAGCAGCTTCACCGCATGAGCAAGCCGGTCATCGCCCAGGTGCACGGCTTCGCCCTGGCCGGCGGCTGTGGGCTCGCGGTGGGCTGCGACCTCGGCATCGCCGCGGAGGACGCCGTCTTCGGCCTGCCGGAGATCAACATCGGCGTGTGGGCCTACAACGTGATGGCCCCGCTGCTGCGCACCGTGCCGCGCAAGGTGCTGCTGGAGCTGCTGATGACCGGCGAGCGTATCGACGGGCGCGAGGCGGCGCGCATCGGTATGGTCAATCGCGCCGTGCCGGCCGAGCAGCTCGAGGGCGCGGTGCGCGAGCTGGCCGACAAGCTAGCGGCGAAGAGTGCGGCGACGATGAAGCTCGGCCGGCAGGCGTTCTACACGATGGCCGACATGGACTACCTGAAGTCCTTCCAGTACGCGCGCGAAATGCTGGTGCTCAACACGCTGACCGAGGATGGGCAGGAAGGCCCGCGGGCCTTCAAGGAGAAGCGCCCGCCGCGGTGGATGCATCGGTAGAGATCGGATTTCGTCGTCAGTTCGCTCCTGCAGAGAGCACCACGAGATCGGGCACGCCGACGAGGTCGTGCCGGTTGTAACTCACGAGCGGGGTGCCGTTCAGGACGGCGGTCGCGGCGACCCAGGCGCCGGCAGTCGTCAGCGGACGCCCGCCTAAGCGCGCCCGACAGGTCACCGCCGAACAGGCGCGGCATAGCGACATGGGCAACTCCCCGTCGTCCCACGCCCGCAACGCGGAGCAGAAGCGCCGGAATTCAGCCCAAAATGCTACGGCGTTGCCCCCGACGCGTGTCGCCCCTACATCCGCCGGATCACCGCGACGACGCGCCCCTGGACGTGCAGGTGGTCGGGCGATGCGTAGATCGGGGCCATGGCGCTGTTGGCCGGCTGGAGGCGCAGGCGGCCGACCTCGCGGTAGAGGCGCTTGAGCGTCGCCTCCGGCTCGCCGGCCGGGCCGTCGGCGAGCAGCGCGACGACGATGTCGCCGTCCTGCGCCGTCGCCTGCGGCCGCACCACCACCAGGTCGCCGTCGTCGATGCAGTCCTCGATCATCGACGTGCCTTTGACGCGCAGGGCGTAGCAGCCGTCGGACGAGAGGTCGCTGGGCAGGTAGAGCACCTCGCGGTCGGGCTCGGCGACGGCCTCGATGGGCTGGCCGGCAGCGATGCGCCCGACGATCGGCACCGCGTGCACGCGCGCCCGCCGGCGGCGCTCCACCTCGTCCGACAGCTCGATGCCGCGCGACAGCTCGCGGTCACGGCGCAGGTAGCCGAGCTGCTCCAGCTTGCGCAGGTTGTAGTCCACGACCGAGGTCGAAGAGGCCTCGACGGCGGCCTGGATCTCGCGGATCGTCGGCGGGCGACTGTGCTCGTCCAGGTACTCGCGAATGAACGCCAGGATGCGCTCCTGGCGCGCCGTGAGGCGGCCCTTGGCCATTGCCTGCCCTCCTCTCTCGCGGCGGCGCGAGCCGAACGTGTGTTCGCCGCTCGGTCGCAGCGTAGCACGAACGGGTGTTCGCCGTCAAGATGTCACAGTGGCGGCGCAAGCTGGGCTTCGCGCCCGTCCGCGGGCCGCCCCGCTCCATTCCAGGAAACATCTCCAAAGGGAGTTTCGCCCCCTTTGGATTCCCCCTGCCGAAGCGTGGGGGAGTGCAGAGGGGGCTTCGCCCCCTTTGCGGTAACCCTTTGGGGTGGGCCGGGGTGGGGGCTACTGCGATGGACAAGCGATCCTGACGAAGTGGGCACGAGGGCCGATCAGCCGGCGTGCGCCGTCGCCTCGGTCGCCAGCAGGCGCTCCAACGCGGCCGGGTCCGGCGCGATGGTCACCGGCGGGTTGGCGTGGGCCGGCCGCAGGTCCGGAAGGCGATCGAGGTGATAGCTGAGCGTGGCATCGGGGTCCTTGAGCAGGTGGCCGGTGAGAATGGCTACTGCCGACTCGCCGCGGCGAATAACGCCCGCGGCGACCAGCCGCCGCACGCCGGCCACCGCCGCGGCCGACGCCGGCTCACAGCCGATGCCCGCCGCGTCCACCTGCGCCTTGGCGTCCATGATCTCGGCGTCGCTCACCTGCTCGACCACGCCGTCGGTCCAGCGCAGCGCGCGGACGGCGCGTTCGTAGCTCACCGGCCGGCCAATACGAATCGCCGAGGCGATGGTCGCCGCGTGCACGGGCTCGAAGTGGCGGAAGTCGGCCTTGTAGGCGCGATAGAGCGGATTGGCGCCCGCGGCCTGGATCACCGCCAGGCGCGGCAGCCGCACCAGCAGGCCGATCTCGCGTAGCTCATAGAGCGCCTTGCCAATCGCCGCGCCGTTCGCCAGGTTGCCGCCGGGCACGACGATCCAGTCCGGCGGCTGCCACCCGCGCTGCTGGAGCAGCTCGAAGGCGATGCTCTTTTGGCCCTCGACGCGGAACGGGTTGAGCGAGTTGAGCACGTAGATGTCGTCGCGCTGGCTCAGCGCGCGCACCAGGGCCATCGCCGCGTCGAAGTCGCCGTCGACCTGCACGGTGCGCGCGCCGTAGGCCAGCGCTTGGCTCAGCTTGCCGTAGGAGATCGCCCCGGCAGGGATGAGCAGCAAGGCACGCAGCCCGCTCAGCGCGGCATACGAGGCCATCGAGGCCGCCGTGTTGCCGGTTGAGGCGCAGACGACGTAGCGCGCGCCGAGGATCTTGGCGTGCGTCGTGCCGGTGGTCATGCCGCGGTCCTTGAACGATCCGGTCGGGTTCTCGCCCTCGTGCTTGAGCTGAAGGTCGTCGAGCCCGACCCAGCGCCCGAGCCGCGCGCTGCGGTACAGGTTGGTGTTGCCCTCGGGACGCGAGACGATCGCCTCGTCGCGCACCGGGAATAGCAGCTCGCGGTAGCGCCAGACGCCGCTGCAGTGAGGCAGCGTCGTCGCGCCGAGCCGCTGGTCGAAGGTCACGTGTGTCACCCGGCCGCGCAGCGGCGCGAGGTCGAGCCAGACGTCGAGCAGGCCGCCGCAGTCGCACTGCAGATGGCGGCGCTCGAGGCCGTAGCGCTGGCCGCAGGCGATGCACACGAGCATCAGCGCAGCCCCAGGTGCTCGAGCAGCTCGCGCAGGAAGCTGGCCACGTCCATCACCAGCCCGGTGGTCTGGAAGCTGCCGCGGTCGACTAGCTTGGTCACCACGGCCGGATTGATGTCCACGCACACAGCACGCACGCCGGCCGGCAGCAGGTTGCCGGTGGCGACCGAGTGCAGCATGGTCGAGAGCAAGAGAGCCACATCGATACCCTGCCTGACCAGCGTGCGCATGCGGCGCTGAGCCTCGAGCGCGTCGGTGATGACGTCGGGCAGCGGGCCGTCGTCGCGCACGGAGCCGGCCAGCACGTACTCGACGCCGTGGACGATGCACGCGTGCATCACGCCGCGCCGAAGAACGCCCGTCTCGACCGCCTGACGCAGGCCGCCGGCCGCGCGGATGCGGTTGATGGCCCGCAAATGGTGCTGGTGGCCGTGCTCGTGAAGCGTGCCCTTGGCTAGCGAGACGCCCAGCGACGTGCCGTAGAAGGCCGCCTCGACGTCGTGCGCCGCCAGGGCGTTGCCGGCGAAGAGCACCTGCACGTAGCCGGCCTCGATGAGCCTCCGCAGGTGCTCGCCCGAGCCGGTGTGAATGAGCGCCGGGCCGGCGACGACCAGAATGCGCCCGCCGCGCGCGCGGGCCTCCTGCATCTCGCGGGCCACCTCCGCGACGAGGACTGACTTCGGCTTCTCAGTCGAGACGGCGCTGCTCATGAAGGCGAACGTGGGCGAGGGCGAGCGCGGGCGCTCCTGCGGCCGCACGCGGATGCCGTCGTGGCCGACGACCACCAGCTCGCCGGCGCGCACGTCGCTCTTAGGGGTGCTGGTGGCGCGGCCGTCGGCGACGACGATGCCGCAGTCCATCTCCGAAAAGTCCACGGGAATCCACTCGCCGCCGATGCGCACTTCCATGGGGA
>JACQUS010000485.1 GCA_016210125.1 Chloroflexota bacterium
CCTGAAGGTCAACCCACGGGCACACTACCACGCCGAGCCGTGGGGCGCGCGCTACGCCTACCCGGGCGGCGAGCACGGCCGGCCGAAGGCCACCCACCTGCCCGTGCAGACGACTGATGACTGGGCGCGCGTCGGCCGCGTCGCCGCCGACGCCGGGGCGCTCGGCGAGCAGCTCGAGACGCTGCGACTCATCCGGCAAGAGATCAGCGCGGGCGTGCCGGTGATCCAGACGATCTTCACGCCGCTGGCCGTCCTCGGCTACATGGCCGAGCACACGCGCATCCGCGACGACCTGCGCCAGGCGCCGCAGGCGCTGCACGCCGCCCTCGACGCCGTCGCCACGAGCCTGGCCGGCTACGCCGCCGAGTGCCTGCGCGCCGGCGCGGACGGCATCTTCTTTGCGACGACGGCCTGGGCGACGCGCGAGATGCTGACGCCGGCCGAGTACGCGGCCTTCGGCCGGCCGTACGACCTGCGCGTCCTGGCGGGGGTGCAGGGGGCCGCGTGCAACGTCCTGCTCGTCTGCCGCGACGAGAGCATGCTCCTCGACCTACTGGACTATCCGGTGCACGCCTTCAACTGGGCAGCGACCTCGCCGTCGAACCCGTCGCTCGGCGCGGCGCTCCAGCGCGCCGGCCAGCGTGCCGTCGTCGGCGGGGTGAGCCACGCCGCGCTGACGGCCGACGACCCGGCGCTGGCGCGCGAGCAGGTGCGCCAGGCGTTCCGCGAGACCGGCGGGCGCGGCTGGATGCTCGCCGGCGACTGCTCGATCCCGACGACGTCGCGCGAGGCCACCATCGCCGCCGTCCGCGCCGAGCTGGAGCGGCTGGCGGCTGGACAGGGCTAGCCCCTCCATCTTCAGCGCCGCCGTGCCAGACGGAGCGAAGGCCTGCTGCCGGCCGCCGAGAGGTCAAACGCTTGCCTCCTCGTCAAGAGCCAGAGCTCGCGTGGCGCGAGGGCGAGTGCGGAGGGGGCGACAGCGCGGTCCGCTAGAACCGTATGGGGCGGGGTGGGGCCACCGCGATGCGCGAGCAGCAGCGCCAAGTGATACCGATTCCGTAGGTATGCTTCTCTCTTTTGTCATGCTGAGCGCCCGCAGGGCGCGAAGCATCCGCGACCCGTTGGCGCACGGTTGATAGGCTGCGGATGCTTCGCCTCCGCTCCGCTGCGGCTCAGCATGACAATAGCGGAAGCATCCTGGCGGAGTGCGGATAACAGGCTGCGACTGCCTCGCCTCGCGCCAGAGTCGCGTCTGCGACCGCTCCGCCCCCGCTGAGCACGACGATAGCGGAAGTATCGTGGGGGAATGCGTATGAGTAAGCGCACGCCGTGTCGGCCCATGCTATAAGTCAAGCGATGGCTCATCAGCACCCGAAGCGGGTACGTCGACCCTGGCGAAGCCCGAGCGCCGTCCGCTGGCTGGCCGCCGCGCTGGCCCTGGCGCTCAGCGTGCTCGCACTGCGGGCCGTCCTGGAGAGCGAGCTTCGGGACGCCAGCCGCACCTGGGTCAACCGCGGCCTCGCGCGCGGCGCGGTGGTGGCGCTGCACTGGCACGACGGCGCGCTGGACGCGGCCACGACAAACGGCGTCTTTCGCACCGCCGACGGCGGAGCGACCTGGCAGTCCCGGCTGGCCGTCCCGTCGGAGCGGCGCGTGCAGGGCGCTGCGTTCGGCGCGGGCAGCCCGCCGGCCATCGCCCTGGGCACGGCCGCGGGCTTGCTGCTCAGCGTTGACGGCGGCGCGACGTGGCGGGACGCGCTGCCCGCCGAGCAGCGCGCGCCGGTCTTCGGCGTCGGCCTCGGGCCTGGCGAGCGCGTCTACGCCGGGCAAGAAGGCGCGGCGCTCACCTCGGCCGACGGCGGCGCCAGGTGGCGCAGCACGCGCGACGGCGTGCCGGCGCTGCCGTTCCTCGCCTTCAGCCCCGAGCCGACCGCGCCCGAGCGTATCCTGGCCGGGGGCGACGGCGGCCTCTTCGTCTCGGCCGACGGCGGCGGCACGTGGCGGCCGGTGCCGGCCTGGCCGGCCGACGCGCAGGTGCGCACGATCGTGCGCCGAGCATCCGACCCGGCGCACGTGTACGTCGGCGCCTCCGGCCTCGGGGCCGGCGGGCTGTACGCTAGCCGCGACGGGGGCGCGACCTGGCAGCCGTTAGGCAGGGACACGTTGTTTTCCGACCACGTGAGCGTCGTGCTCGACGCCGGCGACGCGCAGTACGTCGGCACGCGCGGCGTCGCCGATACGGATACCGTCGGCGGCGTGTGGGCGTCGCGCGACGGCGGGCGCACCTGGGCGCAGGTGAAGACGAAGCTGAGCAACACCGACGTCATCAGCCTAGCGCTCGAGCCCGGCCCGCCGCGCGCACTCTACGCCGGGACCGAGGGCGGCGTCGTCTTCCGCTACACGCTGGACGCCTGGTGGGTGGGCCTCGTGCCCTGGCTGCCGGCGCTCAGCCTGGTGGAGCCGCTCGCGCTCGGCGTGACCCTCACGCTGCTGGTCGTCGCCTTCGCCGGCCTGCGCCGCCGCGCGCCGGCCGCGCGGGCCGGGTGAGCCGCTACGGCGAAAAGTTCACGCGCACGGTCATACCCGGCCGCAGCTCGACCGGTATCTCCGCTAGGTCGATGACGACCGGATAGTGCTCGTCGCCCTCCGCGCTGCGCTGCGGCTCGAGCGCGACGCTGCGCACCCGGCCGCGGAGCAGGCGGCCGTCGAGCGCGTCCACCGAGAGCGTGACCGCCTGCCCGCGGCGCACGTAGGCGATGATGAACTCGTCGACGTCGGTCGTCTCGACCTGCAGGCGACTCAGATCGCCGACCGTGGCGATGAGGGCGCCGGGCAGCACGGTGTCGCCGACCTGCACCGGCAGCGAGGTGATTGTCCCATCCCACGGGGCGACCAGCACCTCTGTGCCGCCGGGGCCGCGCACGCGGGCGATCTCCTGCTGCTCGCGGACGGCCTCGCCGACCTCGACGCGCATCTGGGCGACGACGCCGCCGGCGATGGCGCCTACGCGCGCGTGCGCCATCGGTCGCACCTGTCCGCGCGCCGTGAGCTTCGGCGCCGGAGTCGCCGCGGCCTCCGGCGTGCGCTGCTCGCCCGTACCGCAGCCCGGCAGGGCGAGCGCCAGCGCCAGGGCGATCACCAGGGGCAGCGCGCCACGGGTCCCGGGGCGCCGCGGGCGCTTCTCATGAGCCCGCAGCCGCGGGCCGGGCGGCGCTGCGTCGGCGGCATGCGCACCGGCGACCCGGTGGTGAGCGCGCTTCACGCGGCCATCTCGCGCACGCGTCCGTCACGGATCTCGATGCGCCGCTGCGCCGCCGCGGCCACGTCGAGGTCGTGCGTCACGACGACGATGGTGCGCCCCTGCTGATGGAAGCGGCGGAGGAGGGCGAGGACGTTGGCCTTGTCCTCGCTGTGCAGCTCCCCAGTCGGCTCGTCGGCCAGGATGAGCCGCGGGTCGTTGGCAAGAGCGCGGGCGATGGCGACGCGCTGCCGCTGCCCGCCGGAGAGCTGCGCCGGCACGAAGGTCAGGCGGTCGGCCAGGCCGACGCTGCTCAGCAGCCAGGCCGCCCGGCCGTAGCGCTCCGCGACCGGCACGCCGGCGGCCTCCATCGGCAGGGCCACGTTCTCCAGCGCGGTCATCCCGCCGAGCAGATGGAAGCGCTGGAAGACAAAGCCGACAGTCCGCAGGCGCAGCAGCGCGCGCTCCTCGTCGCTCAGCGTGCCGAGGTCGCGGCCGTCCAGGGCCACCGATCCTCGCGTCGGCCGGTCGAGCAGGCCGACGATCTGCAGAAGCGTGCTCTTCCCCGAGCCCGACGGGCCGATGATGGCCACGAACTCGCCCTCGCCAATGTGCAGGTTCACGTCGTCCAGCGCGATGACCTCGGCGTCGCCCACCGTGTAGTTGCGCCAGACGCCGCGGAGATCGAGCACTGCGTCAGGCCTCGCGCAGCACTTCGACGGGATCGACGCGCGTCGCGCGCCGCGCCGGGAAGAGACCCGAGATGACCCCAAGACCCAACGCGAGCATGAAGATGATCAGGAAGAGCTTCGCGTCGGGCGCGTAGAGCGACTCGATGCCGTAGGCCGGCGCGACGACGCCGTTGATCAGCGCGCCGAGCAGCAGGCTCACGCCCACGCCGACAAAGCTAGCGGCGATGCTCACTAGGGCCGCCTCGCCGCCGACGGTGAAGAGAATCGTGCGTGAGGGCAGGCCGATGGCGCGCAGCGTGGCGAACTCCAGCCGGCGCTCGATGACCGAGCGGCTGAGCATGTTGCTCACGAACAGCGCGGCGATGGTCAGCGTGAGCAGGATGATGATCCAACGCATCGCCGTGGCCGTGGCGTTGACCTCCTCCGCCTGGCGGACCAGTTCGGCCGGATCGAACGTCGCGAGCGAGCCGAGTGCCTCGATACGCTCCCGCGCCTGCGCCGGCCGCGGCGTGTCGACGGCGATGATGTTCACCACGTCGCCGACCTCGGCCCGCTGCCGGAAAGCGCGGTAGTCGAGGTAGGCCACGGCGTCGCTGCTGAAGCCGACGCCGCGCAGCTTGCCCACGCCGACGACCGTGAAGTCGCGGCCGTTCAGGCGGATCGTCGCCTCCAGGCCGAGGTCCTTCTCGCGGCTCAGCTTCGGCCCCAGCACCGTCTCGTCCGAGCGGCGCAGCCAGCGGCCCTGCTTCAGGTCTAGCATCGCCGGGATGAGCGTGGGGTCGCCGTCGACGCCCATCGTCGCCACCAGCTCCGTCGGCTCGTCGCGGCGCCTCGGCCCCGGCCGCTCGCGCTCCATCGACCAGCTCATGACGCCAACCGCCGCGTCAACCTCGGACAGCGCGCGCACCTGCGACAGCGTGTTGCGCGCGTGCTTGATCGTGCCCGGCGTTTCGCCCAGCAGCCTGGGAATCAGCGTAGCGCCTTGCTGCACGACGTAAAGGTCGGCACCGGACCTCCGGAAGTCGGCGGTGTACAGCTCGATGGCCGCGCTGCTGATGGCCAGCATGGTCATGCCGATGCCCAGGGCGATGCCGACGCCGAGCATCATGCCGAGCAGGCCACGCCAGCGGCGCAC
>JACQUS010000424.1 GCA_016210125.1 Chloroflexota bacterium
GGGCGAGGTGACGACGATCCTCCAGCGTATGCGCGAGCTCAGCGTCCAGGCCAGCACGAGCGTCGTCACTACCACCGACCGCACGGCCATCAAGGCCGAGCTCGACCAGCTCAAGACCTCCCTCGACACCATCACCGGGCAGACGCAGTTCAACAGCATCATCCTGCTCAACCAGAACCCGGCGATGTTCACCGTCCAAGTCGGCGCCAACGCCACCGAACTCTACAGCTTCTCCATCGGCGCCGTCACCAGCCTCGTCCTCTCGGTCGACAACGTCAAGGTCGACACGCTGGACAACGCCACCTTCAGCGTCGTGACCCTCGACGCGGCGCTGAGCGTCGTGTCCGCGCAGCGCAGCCGCTTGGGCGCGGCGCAGAACTCCCTCGAGTCGACCATTCGCAACCTGGGCGTGGGCATCGAGAATCTGTCGGCGTCGGAGTCGCGGATTCGCGACCTCGACGTGGCCAACGAGATGGTCGCGTTTACGAAGAACCAGATCATCCAGCAGGCGGGCACGGCGGTGCTGGCGCAGGCCAACGTGCTGCCGCAGTCGGTCCTGTCACTGCTGCGGTAGTGGTGGTAGGTGCTATCCGCTCCTGATTTGGTGCGGAGGAGGCCGCGATGCGCGACGAGCAGACAACCGTAGGGGTGGGCGGCCCAGGTGCTGGCGCGCGCCTACCTACGGCCGCTCCGCCGCCGCGGCCCGAGGTCTCGACTCCCCGGCCGCCGGCGGGCAAGGCGTCCGCCGGCGGTGGGGGCCAGAGACCGACGACCGCGGCGGAGACGGCCGTGGCGCGCGGTGCGCTTGGCGACACGGTAGCCCAGTTCATCGTCGATCCGACCAGCTACGAGGTGCGCGTGCGCCTGATCGACCCGCAGACCCGCACGGTCGTGCGCGAGATCCCGCCCGGCGACTTGATCTCGCTGGTGAGGGGCTCGGGCACGTACCAGGGCATCCTCGTCGATCGGAGCGTCTGACACCCGAGCGTCCATGCAAGGAGGGTAGGCGCAGAGCAAGAGATCACGCCAGATTCGATAGCATCGCTTCCGAGGGGCGGGCTGCACACCCGCCCCTCGCCGTGTTCGCAGCCGGGTGGCCTGTCCACATCACCCCCTCGCCTCGGCGCTGAGGTTGCTGGGCGCGGCCGATGCGGCTATCCTGAAAGGGCGATGCGCCGCGCGGGACGTATGCAACGGACCACGTTAGGACCACTCAGCTTCATTCCCCACCTTGCCGAGACCGTCTGGGGTGGTGACGAGCTGGCGCGGCGCTATGGCAAAGCGCCGCCGGGCCAGCGCCGCCTCGGCGAGTCGTGGGAGCTGTGGGACGAGAACCCTGTCCGCGATGGTCCTTTCGCCGGCCAGCCGCTGAGCGCGCTCTGCGTCGCGCTGGGGTCCGAGCTGCTCGGACACCGCGCGCACGGCGGCCGCGGCTGTCCGCTGCTGCTCAAGCTAATCCACGCGCGCGAGCTGCTGTCGGTCCAGGTGCACCCGGACGACGCGACGGCGGCGCGCCTTGCGGGCGGAGAGCGCGGCAAGACCGAGGTCTGGTACGTCGTTGCCGCCGACCCGGGCGCGCAGCTCGTCTACGGCCTGCACCCGGGCGTCGACCGTGGGGCCGTGGCGGCGGCGGTCGCCGAGGGCACGCTGGAGCAGCTCGTCGCGCGTCTGCCCATCGCCGCCGGCAACGTAGTCTACGTCCCGGCCGGCACGCTGCACGCCATCGGCGCCGGCATCGTCCTCTGCGAGGTGCAGCAGGCGTCGCAGCTCACCTATCGTCTCTACGACTGGGGGCGCGTGGGCCTCGACGGCCAGCCGCGGCCGCTGCACGTCGCCGAAGCGCTCGTAGCCCTGCACTTCCCGCAGCCGCCGGCCCGCACGGTGCGCCCACTGCCGCTGGGGCCTGGTCGCCACCTGCTCGCCGCCTGCCGCTCGTTCGCCTTCGAAGCTCTGCGGGGCACGCCGGCGCTCAGCACCGACGGCGGCAGCTTCGAGGTACTGCTGGCCGTCGAGACCGAGGCGCTCGTGGCCTGGGCCGGCGGCGAGCGCCGGCTGGCGGCCGGCGAGGCGCTGCTGCTGCCGGCGGCGCTCGGCCGCTACGAGCTGGGCAGCGGAGGCACCGTGCTGCGCGCTTACGTGCCCGACCTCGAGGCCCACGTCGCGGCTCCGGCGCGCGCCGCGGGTTGGAGCGCCAGCGACCTCGGCCAGCTCGGCGGGCCGGAGCTCGCAGCCGCCTTCAGCTCAGTGATGCGTGATGCGTCATGAGTAACGATCGCCACCCCGTCCCAACTCATCACCCATCACCCATCACTCATCACTCATCGCTCTGGCTACGACCCGACTTCGCGCCGGCGCGGCCGCTCGACACCGTCGTCTTCGACGTCGACGGCGTGCTCATCGACGTGCGCGGCTCGTACCGGCGCGTCGTGCGCGAAGTAGCGGCCTTCGCCGTCGAGCACCTCTACGGGCTGCGGCCCTCCGAGCCGCTGGTCAGCGACGAGGATGTCGGGGCCTTCAAGCGCGCTGGCGGCTTCAACGACGACTGGGACCTGGCCTACGCGCTGACCGCGCTGAGCCTGGCGCGGCTGCGCGGTCGGCTCGGCGCCGCGCCGCTGGCCGACCTGGTGGCGCGGTCCGGCGGTCGCGGCCTCGACTGGCTCCACGACGTCGTCGGCGCCGAGGACCGGCCCGACTACATGACCATCCACCGCATCTTCGACGAGCTCTACTGGGGTGCTGACCTGCTGTGCGAGCGCCTCGGGCTCACGCCGCAGTACGCGCCCGGCGCGCCCGGACTGCTGCGCACCGAGCGGCCGCTGCTCGCGCCTGGCACGCTCGACGAGCTGGCGGCCCGCGGCGTCGCCAAGCTCGGCCTGCTCACCGGCCGCGTGCGCGTCGAGATGGCCATGGCGCTGGAGATCCTCGGCTTCCACGATCCGGCGACGGTGCCGTTCCAGGCCATCGTCACCGCCGAGGACGGACGCAAGCCCGATCCGGCCACGCTGGCGCGGATCGTCGCGTCTCTGCGGCCGCGCGCCGGCCTCTACGTCGGCGACACGGCCGATGATCTGGCGCTGGTACAGCGCTACAGTGCGACGCCGGCGGCGGCGCTCGCGCCGTTCTACGCCGTGCTGGTCGCCGAGGGGGCCGAGCGGGCGCACTACCAGGCGGCCGGGGCGCACGCCGTCGTCCAAGGCGTGGCCGACCTGCCGGCCCTGCTGGACGCGCTGCGGGCGCGTACCACCTAGACTGAGTGCACAGGGAGGCCAAGAGCGTGGCCCAGCCGAATGTGAATCCACACATCTTCCGCGCCTATGACGTGCGCGGCATCGTCGGCCCGGACGTCAACGAGGACGTGGCCCGCCTGCTCGGGCGCGGCTATGGCACCTACGTCCGGCGCGTCCTCGGCGGCGCGAGCGTGGTCGTCGGGCACGACAATCGGGCCAGCTCGCCAGCCCTGAGCGCCGCGCTGGTGGACGGCCTGCGCGCCGTCGGCTGCGCTGTGAGCTTCGTCGGTCTCGTCCCAACGCCGGGTCTCTACTACGCGGTCTATCACCTGGCCGCGACCGGCGGGGTCATGGTCACCGCCAGCCACAATCCCGTGCAGTACAACGGCTTCAAGCTCTGCAAAGGCCACTTCACCTTGGCCGACGCCGAGATCGCCGCGGTGCGCGACCTCGTCGTCGCCGGGGACTTCGCCAGCGGGCATGACGGGTATGCCGAAGTGGA
>JACQUS010000427.1 GCA_016210125.1 Chloroflexota bacterium
CGCGAGCTGACGGTGCTATGCGCCTCGGGCAGCCTCGGCCTGACGCCCTTTCACGAGGAGTCGTTCTGGGACGGCGTGGCGCGCCGGCCGGGCGCTATCTGCGCCGACGCCGGCAGCGGCGACATCGGCCCGTTCTACCTCGGCTCCGACGAGCCGTACAACCCGCGCGAGTGGGAGAAGCACGACCTGCGGCTGATGCTGCTCGGCGGACGGCAGCTCGACGTGCCGATGGTCGTCGGCTCCTGCGGCGGGGCGGGCACCAATCGCGCCGTGGACCTCTACGCCGATCTGGTCCGCGAGATCGCCGCCGAGGAGGGTCTGCCGCCGTTCACCCTGGCGCGCATCTACGCCGAGGTCGACCGTGGCTATCTCCGCCAGCGCGCCGAGCGCGAGGTCATCGCCGGCCTGGGCGCGCCGAACGCGCTCACGCCAGCCGATGTCGACGCCTCCAGCCGCGTCGTGGCCATGATGGGCGTCGAGCCGCTGGTCGAGGCGCTCGACCGCGGCGCGCAGGTCGTCTTGGCCGGGCGCTCCAGCGACGACGCCGTGTTCGCCGCCGTGCCGATCCGCGCCGGCTTCGACCGCGGCCTGGCACTGCACATGGGCAAGTGCATCGAGTGCGGCCCGCTGGTAGCTACGCCGATCCTCCAGCGCGAGGCCGTGCAGGCGACTGTTCGCGACGACCACTTCCTCATCGAGCCGCTGCACCCCGGCCAGCGCTGCACGCCGGCGTCGGTGGCCGGGCACACGCTCTACGAGCGCTGCGACCCCTACCACCAGCCCGGGCCGGGCGGCACGCTCGATCTCACTGCGACGCGCTTCGTGGCCCACGACGAGCGGGTCGTCAAGGTGAGCGGCAGCCGCTGGCTGCCGAGCGAGCGCTACTGCGTCAAGCTCGAGGGCGCGGGCTTCGTCGGCTACCGTGCGCTCTTCCTTTTCGGCCTCCGCGATCCGCTCTCGGTGGCCAACGTCGACAGCATCCTCGACTGCGTCCGCGCGGAGGTGCGGCGCATCTACCCCGCCGAGGAACCGGGGCGCGACTATCACCTGGTGTTCCACGTCTACGGCAAAAACGCCATCATGAAGCACACCGAGCCGCTGCGCGAGAGCCGCGCGCACGAGCTGGCGGTCGTCGTCGAGGTGGTGGCGCGGACGCGGGCGCTGGCGGCGAACATCGCCAAGCTGGCCAAGTACACGTCGCTGCGGGCGCACTACGAGGGCAAGCTGGGCACGGCCGGCGGCGCGGCGATGCTGGCCGACGAGGTGCTGGAGCCGCACCTCCAGGCCTACCGCTGGACCGTGGACCACCTCCTGCCGATCGAGCATCCCGGCGCGCTGTTCCCGATCGCGCTCGAGCGCGTCGGCGCGGGCTGAGGCAGCGGCCGGCAAGGGACGCGCGGCGACCCAGCGGTAGGGGGTTAAGCGCGGCGCGGGGAGGACCTAACCCCCCGACCCCCTTCCCGACGCGGGAAGGGGGAGTGCAGAGGGGGCGAAGCCCCCTCTGCGGTTGAACCCCTCGGGTGGGGCGGGGCTAGGACCACGAGTGGACACTTTCAAAGGAGATCGTGCGGTGGCGACGACACGGCGACTGGCCGACCTGGCCAAGGAGATCTCCAGCAAGAACGCCGGGAACTACTTCCTCACTTTCGACATCGTCTTCGACGACGCGGCGACGTACGAGCGGGTGAAGCGCTCGGGCGCCATCAGCCGTGAGCACGTGGCTCGCCTCTATGGCATCCCGCCGGACCAGATCACTCACGTCGTGCACTTCGACCAAGGCAACGCCGTGAAGGTCACCATGCGCCGCCCGTGGGTCTCGGGCGACGTCGGCGAGTCGGACGTCTTCGGCGCCCAGCAGTACGCCCCGCTGCTGGACGTCGAGATACCGTGGGCGGAGTGAGGCTCACGCTCGCGGCGCCATGTTGCGGCCACCGTTTCTTAGTCTCGGTCGAGACGATGAGAGGCTCACCCCCGCGGCGCGAGGTCGCGGCAGCGCAGCCGCGGCAGCGGGTACCAGCGGTAGCCACCGACCGCGTCGCGTAGGCCGAAGCAGAAGGTTTGCTGCGCCAGCGGAATCCACGGCAGGTCGTGCAGTGTGATACGCTGCACGTCGGCCAGCAGCGCGCGCATGCGCGCATCATCGAGCTCGACCAGGCTGGCCCGCAGCAGGCGGTCGACCTCCGCGTTGTGGTAGCCGACGAAGTCGAAGACGCCGCCCGGCGGCGGGTTTACGTCGTGGCCCAGCGCGTAGCGCCCGTCGATGGTGATGGGGCCGTCGGCGTCGAGGAACAGGTCGAGCGCCCGCGCCAGCTTGCGCATGCCGTGCTCGGCGGCGTCGACGGCCTGCGGCTCGGCGGCGATGCCGACCGCCTCCAGCGCCTCGGCGATCAGGCGCGCCATCGCCGGGAACTCGGGGAACTCCTCGTGGTAGACGAGCTTCAGGGGCGACAGCGGCAGGTAGGGCCGCAGCAGCCGCCGCGCCTCGTCGGGGCGGTGCTCCCAGCGCGGCTCGACCGGCGCGTGGCCGAGCACGACATCGGAGATACAGCTCGTCATGCGCTGCGCGCGGCCGCGGCACGCCTCAGCGATCAGCCGGTCGTAGGGAATGGCCTGGGCGATGGCCTGGCGCACCGCGGCGCGGTCGAACGGCGGCCGCTCATAGGTGAGCCCGAGCATCGTGCGCCAGGTCGTCGGTACGTGGTACACGGTGACGCCGCCGTCGCGTCGCCCTGCCGGCACCTCCAGCTCGGTCGCCGCGTCGACCTCCCCGCGCCGGAGCGCCGCCCAGCGCGCGTCCGGATCGGCGATGGCCACGAGCTCGACGGCCTCGAAGGGCAGGCGGCCGCGCCAGTAGCGCGGGTTGGCGGCCAGGCGGAACGACCCGGCCGGCGCCGCCTCGTCGACGACATAGGGCCCGTAGCCCGCGCCGTGGCTGCGCAGCCGGGCGAGCGCCCACGGATCGCCGGGCGTGGCGTGCCGGCGCGCCTCCTGCGCGTCGAAGAGCGTCGGCACGATGACCGCCAGCAGGTGTGGCAGGATCGTCGTCGGGTAGGGCAGGTGGAACTCCACGACGTAGCGGTCGACGGCCCGCACCTGGTCGGCCGAGCGCAGGCCGGCGTTGCCGCCGATCCACGCGCCGACCGTGCCCAGCGCCAGCGAGCGCTCCCAGGTCCAGCGCACGTCCTCGGCCGCGAGCTCGTGGCCGAAGGCGCTCCAGATGCCGCGCCGGAGGACGAAGCGATAGACCGTCGCGTCGGCCGAACGCTCCCAGCGCTCGGCGACGAACGGCTGAAGCGCCAACGACGCCGGCGAGCCGGCCGTCTCCGGCGGAGCGCCGGCGTAGGCTGTCAGCGCCTCGTAGAGCTGGAGGTGCGCGTCGATGTTCTCCCATTGGAGGATGCGCCGCGGCTGGTCGCGGTCGAGCACCGTCGGCAGGACGGTGCAGCCGATGCGCAGCGTGTTCATCGCTCACCGCTGGAAGAGCAGGTTGGGCAAGAAGAGCACCACCGGCGGCACGAAGGCGATGAGGAACAGGACGGCGACCAGCACGACGTAGAACGGCGCGAGCTCGCGCGCCAGCCGGCCGATCGACTCGCCGGTCATCTGCGACAGCAGGAACAGGATGAGTCCGAAGGGCGGCGTGATCGTGCCGATCATGATGCCCAGCGCGAAGACGACGCCGAAGTGCACAGGGTCGATGCCCACGGCGGCGATGATCGGGTTGATGAGCGGCATGGACACGATCAGCACGGCCATCATATCCAGGAAGAAGCCCATGAACAGCATAAACAGCACCAGCAGCAGCATCGTCATATTGGCGTCGGTCGTGAAGCCGAGCAGCAGGGCCAGAAGCTGCTGCGGCACCTGATTGAGCGTGAGCACCCAGGCGAACAGGCTGGCCGCGCCGACGATCAGTAGGATGACGCTGCTGGTGAGCGCCGTCTCGCGGAAGACGTCGGCCAGGTCGGACAGGCCAAGCGAGCGCGTGACGAAGCCGAGCAGCACGGCGTAGGCGCTGGCGACGACGGCGGCCTCGGTCGGGGTAAAGACGCCGCCGAGGATGCCGCCGAGGATGATGACCGGCAGCAGCAGCGCCGGGATCGCGGCCACCGTGGCGTGGCCCAGCTCGCCGAGGGTCGGCCGCGCGCGGCGCGGGATGTCGCGCGTGCGCGATAGGTACGCGACGAGCAGCATCAGCGAGCCGCCGACGATCAGCCCGGGAATCACGCCGCCGATGAACAGCGCGCCGATCGAGGCTTCCGCCAGCACGCCGTACACCACCGCCGGAATGCTCGGCGGGATGAGCGGGCCCATCGTCGCCGCGGCGCCGATAATGGCCGCGGCGAAGGGCGGCGAGAAGCCTTTGCTGCGCATGGCCGGGATGAGCACCGAGCCGGTGGCCGAGGCGTCGGCCAGCCCGGAGCCGGACATGCCCGACATGACGATGTTGGAGACGACGGCCACCTGCCCCAGCCCGCCGGGCAGGAAGCCAACCAGCGTGTCGGCGAAGGCGACCAGCCGCTGGGTGACGCCGCTCTTGTTCATCAGATTGCCGGCAAGGATGAAGAAGGGCACCGCCAGGAGCGGGAAGCTGTAGAGGCCGCCGACGATGCGGCCGGGGATATTGAACAGCATGGCCGTGTTGCCGGCCAGCAGCATGTAGACGAGCACGGCGGCGCCCAAGGCGAAGGCCACCGGCACGCCGAGCACCATCAGCACCAGCCAGCCGGCAGCCATAGCCGTCATCGCGCCGCTCCGGCGGGCGCGGGCGGCGCGGCGGGCATGCACATCTCGACGAGCATCAGCAGTGCGCCGACCGGGGCCGCGCCGTAAAGGAAGAGCTGCGAGATCTCGGCGTTGGGACTGAGGATGGACTGGTTGGCGACCGCCAGAGCAGCCCCGGCGCCGCCCAGGCCGACCAGGAACACGACGGCCACCGCCTTCTGGAAGGGCACCAGCCAGGGCAGCGCGCCGCGCTCCCAGGCCTCGACGACGGCCACGCGCGGGTGGCTGCGCAGGCGGGTGCCGTAGGCCGCGCCGAGGAAGGTCATCCAGATGAAGAGGTGGAGGGCCACCTCCTCGCTCCACCCGATCGGCCGGTTGAGCACGTAGCGTGTGAACACCTGGAGGACGAGCACGGCGAACTGGCCGCCGACGGTCACGACCAGCGCCCAATCGGTCAGGCGCTGGAGCAGCGCGCCGGCGCGCAGGGCCAGCGCGGTCCAGCCCCGACCCTGCGCGTCGGAATCGACAGCGCGCGCACGGCGAGGGGGCACGGAGGCGGAGCCGCCGGCCGCGTGCCCCCTCTCGGTCACTTCGCGGCCTCGCGAAGCTGCTGGATGACCTCCTTGCCGCCCCACTGGCTCTCGAACTTCGCCCAGGTCTTCTCCGCCGCGCGCACGAACGATGGCACGTCCGGGCTCTTATCGACCTGGAGCTTGTGCGTCTCGAAGAGCTTGACGGCTCCGGACTCTTGCTCGGCTGCGAGCTTCTCGTTGATGTCGCGACCGACCGCGAAGGTCTCGGCGATGAGCTTTTGGTCCTCGGGCGAGAGGCCGGTCCACGTGCCCTCGTGGATCAGCGGGTGGAAGAGGTCGTAGAGGAACGTGTGCAGCGTGACGTACTTCGTCACCTCGTGCAGCTTGCCGCTCTCGATGATGGCCAGGGGCATGGGGATGCCGTCGATCACGCCGGTCTTGAGGGCCAGGTAGACCTCGCTGAAGTCCATGGCCACGACGCCGGCGCCGCACTGCTCCAGAAAGTCCTTGAGCACCGGCCCCGGCGGCACGCGCATCTTCATACCGGCCAGGTCCTCGCACCGATGTACCGGCTTCTTGTTGGTCAGCAGGTTCCAGCCGCCCAAGTACCACGGATCGAGGGCGCGGATGCTGCGCCGCGTGCGCAGGTCCTCCATGATCTTCTGCCCGACCGGGCTCGCCGCGGCCTTGTAGACGGACTGCAGGTCGGGAAAGAGAAACGGCGCGGCAAACACGCCGATCTGGGGCGAGAGCTGGCTGGTGATGACCGGGTTCTGCATGGTCATCTGCAGCGTGCCCTTGCTCACCTGGTCGATGTTGTCGATGTTCGAGCCGAGCTGCGCCCCTGGGAAGACCTCCAGCTTGACGCGGCCATTGGACTTCGTGGCCAGCATCTCCGCGACCTGCCGCAG
>JACQUS010000029.1 GCA_016210125.1 Chloroflexota bacterium
GAGCCCGTACCTGCGCTTCCCCATCGGCATCCAGTACCTGGCGCTGCCCGTCGCCGGCGCGCTGTGGCTTCTCGCCCTGGCGGCAGCGACGCGGTCCGCCATCGCCGGGCGCCCGGCGGGGCCGGCCGCCCCGACGGACCGGACCAGCGCGGATGCCGAGTGAGCACGCCGGCGTTAAGGGAGAGATGGACTTTGTGACGTGGACCTGCTGATCGCGGCGGTCGCCTTCGTCGTCTTGCTGGTGCTGGGCGTGCCGGTCGCCTTCTCGATCGGCATCTCCAGCGTGCTGTATTTCGTGCTGGGCGGCGTCGAGCTGATCATCGCCGCGCAGCAGGTGCTGGCCGGCCCGGATAGCTGGGTGCTGCTCGCGCTGCCGAGCTTCATCCTCGCGGGCATGCTGATGAACGCCAGCGGCATCTCGGCGCGCCTGGTGGCCTTCGCCAACGCCCTGGTCGGCCACATCCGCGGCGGGCTGGCGCTGGCGAACGTGGTCGATAGCATGCTCTTCGGCGGCATCTCGGGCTCGGCCACGGCGGACACCGCCGCGCTCGGCACGGTCATCATCCCAGCGATGGTCAAGGAGGGCTACAACCGCGCCTTCGTCGCCGCGCTGACCTCGAGCACCTCGAGCATCGGCATCGTCATCCCGCCGAGTATCCCGATGATCATCTACGGCTCGGTTGCCGAGGTCTCGGTCGGCAAGCTCTTCCTCGCCGGCCTCATCCCCGGCCTGCTGATGGGTCTCTTTCAGGGCTCCGTCGTCTACTACCTCGCGCTCCGCAAGGGCTGGCGCTCGTCGCACCCGTTCTCTTGGCGGCGCATCGTGAGCGCCGGGTGGGCCGCGTCGCTGGCCCTCGTGATGCCGGTCATCATCATCGGCGGCATCATGTTCGGCGTGTTCACGCCGACCGAGGCCGGGGCCATCGCCTGCGTCTACGGGTTCGTCGTCGCGTTCGCGATCTACGGCTCGATGTCGCTGCGCACGTTCTATCGCACCCTGGTTGACGCGGCGGTGCTCACGGCGGTGGTGATGACCACCGTGGCCTTCTCGCTCCTGATGGGCTGGATCCTCTCGCACCAGGGCATACCGCAGCGCGTGACCGAGTGGTTCCTGGTGCTGACGACCGACCCCACGATGATGCTCGTGCTCATGACGGCCCTGCTGATCGTGCTCGGCGGACCGCTCGATGCGACGCCGCTGCTGGTGATCGTCGTGCCGATCCTCGTCCCGCTCGTGCGCGCGCTGGAGATCGACCCGGTGCACTTCGGGATCATCGTCGTGTTCACCATCGCCATCAGTCAGCAGAGCCCGCCGGTCGGTAACCCGCTGTTTGTCGTGTCCGCGATCAGTGGCGAGGATATCTTCGCCATCACCAAAGAGAACATCCCGTTCATCCTCACGATGGGTGTCCTGATGTACCTGATCCTCTTCTTCCCCGAGCTCGCGCTCTTCATTCCGCGTCTGGCGCCGGGAGGTTAGGGCGATGCCGAAGGCCATGCCGCATGCCGTGGAGTTCGACCCACTCAGCCTCGAGATCCTATGGAGCCGGCTGATCGCCATCGTGGACGAGGCGTCGGCCACGCTCTATCGCACGTCGTTCTCGCCCGTGGTCCGCGAGTCGAACGACTACGCGTGCGTGCTCTTCGACGTGCGCGGCAACTCGCTGGCGCAGTCGTCGCTGAGCATCCCGTCGTTCATCGGGACGCTGCCGGTGACCGTGCGGCAGCTCCTGCGCCGCTTCCCGGTCGAGACGCTGCAGCCTGGCGACGTGCTCGTGAGCAACGACCCCTGGCTGGGCACGGGGCATCTGAACGACATCAACATCGCGGTGCCGATGTTCTACCGCGGCCGACCCGTGGGCATCGCCGCATCCACGGCCCACGCGCCGGACATCGGCGGCCGGCTCCTGTCGCCGGACAACCGCGAGGTCTTCGAGGAGGGCCTACGCATCCCGGTGACCAAGCTGTTCGACGCCGGCCGGCGAAACGACCTCGTCTTCGAGTTCATCCGCCAGAACGTGCGCGTGCCCGACCAGGTGATCGGCGACCTCGAAGCGCAGGTCGCCGCCAATCGCCTCGCCGCTACGCGCATGACCGAGTTCTTGGACGAGTACGAGCTGGCCGACCTGGCACCCCTGGCGAGCGCGATCCAGCGGCAGTCCGAGCAGGCCACGCGTGCGGCGATCCGGCGCATCCCGGCCGGCGTCTATCGGCAGCAGCTCACCGTCGACGGTTTGAACGGCACGCTCGAGATCCACCTGGCGCTCACGATCGACCACCAGCGCGGGCAGATCGTCTGCGACTACGCCGGCACGTCGCCGCAGCAGCCGGCGGCATACAACGTCGTGCCCAACTATGCGTACGCGTTCACGGCCTTTGCCGTGAAGTGCGTGGTCATACCCGACGTCCCCAACAACGAGGGCTGCTTCCGCCCGGTCACGGTGACGGCACCAGAGGGCTGTCTGCTCAACCCGCGCTTCCCGGCGGCCGTGGGCGTGCGCTCGCTCATCGGGCACTATCTGCCGGTGCTGGTGTTCAATGCCCTGGCAGACGTGCTGCCGGAGCGCGTGCGCGCCGCGGCGGGCTCGCCGAACTGGGCGGTGGTCGTGTCTGGGCGGCAGAACACTGGTAGCCCCTTCGCCGCGATCTTCTTCGCCAGCGGCGGCATGGGCGGCGCTCGCGCGCAGGACGGCCTCTCGGCGATCTGCTTCCCGTCGAACGCGGCCAACACGCCGCTCGAGGTGCTCGAGCATTTCTTGCCGACAA
>JACQUS010000438.1 GCA_016210125.1 Chloroflexota bacterium
CACCATAAGGATGGTCTTGGGACTGGCGGTCCAGATGGCTAGCAGCTCGTCCTCCAGGCCGGCGCGCGTCAGCGCGTCGAGCGAGCCAAACGGCTCGTCGAGCAGCAGCATCTGCGGCCCGTAGGCCAGCGCGCGGGCGATCTGCAGGCGCTGCTGCATGCCGCCAGAGAGCTCCCACGGGTAGTGGCGCTCGAAATCGGCCAGGCCGACCGTACGGAGCGCCTCACGCGCCAGGCGCACCTTCTCGGCGCGCGGCAGGTCGAGCGCCTCGAGCGCGAAGCCGACGTTGCCCAGGGCGCTGCGCCAGGCGCAGAGCGCGCGGCCGTAGTCTTGGAAGACCATGGCCATCTCCTTGGGTGGGCCGGCGATCGGCCGGCCGTGGAGCAAGACCTGGCCGCTCGTCGGCGGCAGCAGCCCGGCGACGACGCGCAGCAGCGTCGTCTTGCCGCAGCCCGAGGGGCCGACGATGACCACGAACTCGCCCTCGGTGACGCCGAAGGTGAGCTCGGCGATGGCCAGCGTCGCTCGGCGGCTCTGCGTGTAGGCCACGCGCAGGTCGCGGACGTCGAGCACGGGCGCGCCTAGCGGACCGTCTCGTAGAACAGCTCGGCTGGGTCGAACGTGCGCTTCACCAGCCCGCGCTTGATCCCGGCGTCGATCCACCACTTCGCCAGGGCCGGATCGACCTTGCCCGGAAAGTCGGACATGGTGATCTGCTCGAGCAGCGCCGGGTCCTGGCGCAGCACCTTGGCGATGATCGCCCGCGCCTCCTTCTGATTCCCTTTGTAGTAGGTCTCGCCCTTCTGCACGGCCGCGGCGAACCGCCGCACCACGTCGGCGTTGGTTTTTAGCCAGTCGCTAGAGGCGACGATGTAGCCCTGGAGGATGCGCGGGCTCATCTCGACATAATGGTAGGCGACGACGCGCGCGCCCTGCGCCTTGAGGATCGTCTTGAACGGCTCCGGCGGGGCCACGGCGTGCACGCGGTCCTGCTGGAGCGCCGGCCCGTGCTGCGGGTAGGGCACCTCGACGAAGGTGACGGCCTTTGGGTTAGCGCCCTTGAGCTCAAGCCACTCCTGGAGCATCACGTGGTCGATGTTGTTCAGCAGGTTGATGGCCAGCGTCTTGCCCTCGAGGTCCTTGGCGGTGCGGATGGGCGAGTCCTGCTTGACGAGCACTGCCGTCTCTGGCGCGTCACGGACCTGCTGCGTGATGCCGGCGACGGCCTTCAGATCGAAGCCACCGTCCCTGGCCAGGATGTGCGAGAAGACGTTGGTGGCCCCGAGGTCCAGGGAGCCGCCGATGAGCGCCGGCAGGATCTCGCCGCCACCGGCCATCATGCGCTTCTCGACGGCCAGGCCCTGCTCGGCGAGGAAGCCCTTCTCCTCGGCGACGTAGAGGCCGACGAAGTTGGCGATCGGCAGCAGGCCAACGCGCAGCGTCCGTAGGTCTTTGGCCACCGCGACCGGCTTCTCCCCTGGCTGGCCTACGGCTTTCTCCGCCGGCTTGCCGGCCGGCGCTGCGCCCGGCGCCGGCGCGCAGGCGAGCAGGGCCGCCGCCGCGAGAGCCACGCAGATACTGAGTGCCGTGCCTGACCGGTGCGTGCGCATGCCCTTCTCCCTCCTCCCCCAGAGACGCGCGCGGTAGAAACCCTTGGATTTGACTACCCTACGTACCCGACACGCGGGTTGTCAAGAGGTCGGAGTGCCGGCTAGCGGCGCGCGTCGATAGGCGGCGCCGGTGTCCGGCCGGGCGAGATCACCGGCCGCAGGAGGCATTGCGTCCGCTCGCGCTGGCCGATACAATTCGTCCAGCGCCCGCTGCGGGCGCGTCGTCGCGTATGGAGCTAGGGCGTGCAGCACTTCCCGTGGCGCATGTCGACCTTCGTCCTGGTCCTTTTCCTGGCCGCCGCGTGGGTGGCCTCGCCCGACAACCCGGGCCTGCGCTTCGACGTCCTCGGGCTGCGTGTCGAGCGCGAGATGCGCACGCTGCTCGGCCTCGACCTGCAAGGCGGCATCCAGATCACGCTCGAGGCCGACGTGCCCGCCGGCCAGACCATCTCGCGCGACAAGATGGAGGCCGCGCGCACCATCGTCGAGAACCGCGTCAACGCATTGGGCGTGTCGGAGCCACTCATCCAGCTCGTCCCCGACCGCAACCGCATCATCGTCGAGCTGCCCGGGATTCGCGACCCGCAGCAGGCCATCCAGACGCTGCAGGGCACCGGGCTGCTGGAGTTCGTCGAGGCTGGCACG
>JACQUS010000425.1 GCA_016210125.1 Chloroflexota bacterium
CTGGCGCTCGCCACCAGCGACGCGGCGGCGACCGTGGCGTTGTCCGGCGCATCGATGATCGTGAACACGTCGGTCTCGCCGAAGGCGAAGTAGAACGCCTCGACCTTGCCGCCTAGAGCACTGACCATCTGCTCGACGGCCGCGCGGCGCTTCGATCCACCGTCCTTCAGCAGCCCCTTGAGTCCATCAGCGGTGTACGACGCCTGCACGAGGTACTTGGGCATCTGTCCTCCTCCTTGTCCGTCCGTGCAGCGGACGACGACGCAGACGACGATCGATGGTCCCGCCCGGCGTAGACCTGTTATACCGGATCCCGCAGAGTTCGTGCCGCGCCGGAGAGGGAGCGCCGGAGGGCGAAGTCCCCTCTACTCTACACCCTTGGCGGTGGGGTGGGGCCACTCCGATGAGTCAGTAACTGCCGCTGAGCGGTATGCGCTCGGGCACGACGATGCCGCGGTCTCTGACAGCCCGGGTGTTGGGCCGCGGCGAGGTCGCCGAACCGGCGCGTGGTAGGCTAGGCAGAGGAGGGTCACTGCCGTGGTCGGCCGCGCTGCCGATTGGCTCAGCCAGGCGCTGCGCGACCTGGAGCAGGCCGAGGACTCGCGGCGTGCCGGGCGGCACGAGTGGGCCTGCTTCGCGGCGCAGCAAGCGGCGGAGAAGGCCACGAAGGCGCTGCACCTGCACCTCGGCCAGGAGGCGTGGGGTCACGTGGTCGCCAAGCTGCTGCGCGAGCTGCCGCCGAGCGCGCAGGTGCCCGGGGAGCTGGTCGAGAAGGGGCGCGTGCTCGACAACTTCTACATTCCGCCGCGCCACCCGAACAGCCACCCCGAAGGAGCGCCCTTCGAGCACTACGGGCCGCTCCAGAGCGACGAGGCGCTGCGCTATGCCCGTGAGATCGTTGACTTCGTCCGTGCTCAGATGGCCTGACGCCGCGACGGTCCGCCAGGCCGTCGAGCGCTGGGCCACCGCGGCCGCGGCGCGGCGCGCCGACATCCTGCGCGTCGGCTACTTCGGCGCGGACCCCCGCGGCGACTGGGGCGTCGGCAGCGACGTGGACCTGGTCGTCGTCGTCGAGGGCGACGAGCAGCCGTTCGTGCGCCGCGCCGTGGCCTGGGATGCCACCGACCTGTCCGTGCCGGCCGACGTGCTCGTCTAGACGGCCGACGAGTGGCAGGCGCTGAGCCGGCAGCAGCGCTTCGACCAGACGCTGCTCCGCGAGGCCGTCTGGGTCTACGAGCGGCTGGCCTGTCAGGTGTAGCGCAGGGCGCGGCCGTCTGCCGCGCGCTCAAGGCTGCGCGCGCGGCCACGGCGACCGCGGCCAGGGCTGCCGCGGGCCGCAGCTCGTCCCGACGACCCAGGACGAGACGGCGTGGCTAGGCGACTCGCGCAGCGCCCAATCGCCGCACTACGTGGCCACGGACGCGGGCCACGCGAGTCGCCTGGCTTCTCTCCCGGGCCGGACGCTAGGCCGCCCGCCCGGCTCGCCTGATCAGCATGCCGACTGCCACCAGCGCGGCCCCCACCACCAGAGCGCTGCTGAGCGGCGCGACTGGCTCTCCGGTCCGCGGTAGCGCGAGCCTGGCCTGCGCTGCGCGCAGCATCGCCTCATGAGCTGGGCTGCGAGAGAACGCCAGCGATGTGATCTTGCCCGCCTGAACCACTGCTTCATAGCGGTGCTCGAGTGCCGGGAGACCCATCTGCTGCCAGTCGGTCCGCGACACATTGGCAGCCCACGTCGCCTTGTCCCCGGCCGCCTGCACGCTCCCCACGACGGCGATGCGCGCGTTCTTCGCCGTGTGCTCCTCCAACCAGCGCGACACCTCGGCTTTACCAGCGTGTAACCGTTGGGGAGTCTTTATAGAGCCATCGTCGGTGAACAATGCCAGCGCACCTGCCGCGCTCTCGGCGTTCATCGCAGCATTGAATGCGTTGATCACTGACGCCGGGTCCGTTGCTTGGGCGGACACGTGAGCGCTTGAGACCAGCAGCAGCAGAGCCGCTGCCGTCAACGCGGCTTGGAGCCCTCTCATTTGGTGCCCTCTCATGTTGTCCTCCTGTGCTAGGCTCCTCTGGTGCCCTCTCATGTTGTCCTCCTGTGCTAAGCTCCGCAGCGACCGCGGTAGTGTAGCAGACTCCCAATCGGAGCTGAGTTGCGCGTCCAGTCGTGCGATGCCTGCGGCCAGACCGTACCCGCCGCCTCCACCTTCATGCCAGGGGTCCATGCAAGGCAGTGACTGTAGTCACTGACGGAGAGTCGCCCCGGCCGCATACAGAGCGAGGCGGATGTGTGCCGGATACGCACGGTGAAGGCCGACCGCGGCCAGGCGATGCGGGAGGGCTCTGACGGAGAAGAGCTGGCGTCGGTGCCGGCAGACGAGAAGGTAGGAGCGTACCGAGCCGTGCATAGCAGCCGCCGCGTCGCGGCGGGAGGCGGACCGTGCTGTTCCACGTCACGCAGACGCACACCCCCGAGCAGTGCCCGAAAGATGCCGGTGGCTCGCAGACCCTGTACAACCCCAAGGCTGAAGGGGTGAAGCTACGAGCGATGTACGGGGCGTTCGCCCAGCACACGATCTTCTATATCGTCGAAGCGAATGGCCTGGACGCGGATGACCGATTCCTCGATCCAGGCTGGAAGCGTTGCACCTGCGTCGTCACCCCGGTGAGCGAAGAGCCGATCGTGCGGTAAGCAGGAGCTGATTGCCCGTATCGCCGCGCGTGTTCGAGGCCACATCCGCCATCTCCCCCACCCGCGCCTGCGTGGTGTCGACACTCGACCTGGGATAGTGTCCCGGCAGGTGGTATTTATGGTCATCGCCCCTTGGGCGACCACCGTGGACGAAAATTGGGGGGAATGCAAAGAGGGCTGCGCGCCCTTCGCGAACCCTTTTGGGGTGGGGTGGGGCGACCAGACCGAGAGGGCTCTGTTCAGAAGACGACCCGTCCGAGCCGCGGCTCGTCGCCGATGGCACTGACAGGGACAGGGGATACATCAAGGTAGGAGGAAGACGTAGACCTAGCCCAGGTGCTCGATCAGGTCTGCCTTCAGCGCCTCCAATACCGCCAGGTTCGCGACCCGTATGCCGATCCCCAGCGCTCGCGTCAGCGGACCAAGGAGCCGCCGCACCTCTTCCCGGCCGACCCGGATCTCCCTGGGCAAGTGCGGCCCCTTCTCCAAAAGGTCAAGGACCGCTTCCTGCCGCTCTGTGGCTGAGGTCCATGGCTGCAACAGCGTCGTGCCCAGGACGAACCCTTGCTGAGTCGCGGCCAGCAGCATCACGGGCAGGTAGGGACGCTCGCCGCGGCCCCCAACGGCCGCTGCGACGGTGAAGAGGTCCAGCTCCCAGCCCTCGCGGCTCCGGGGTTTGGCCTCCCGTAGGCGCCGCAAGCGCACCTCGTCCAGCGGCTCCGGCTCCTCGCGGGATGGCGGCCGCGCCGGCGGTGGGCGCCATTCATCCACCCAGCGGCCCTCCCGGAGGCAGCGGGTCAGGATCGGCTGGTCATCCACCCCTAACGTGAGCGTGAGATCTCCCGCTTCGACCCGTTGGCTCACCTGGACCGCCTGGCGCAGGGCGAGTGTCAGGATGCGGGCCTCGTCCCCATCCAGGAACCAGGGAACGTAGCCCGGCCGCTGGCTACGGAACCACGGCCAGGCGTTCCGCCCACGGAAGCGCAGGCCCAGGGAGCGAATGACCTCGCGGTCTTGCCGTGCCAAGACGGCCCGGTCTTGAAAGGAGAGCGAGACGGACCGCAGCAGCGCCGCCGCATCCAGGCTCTCTGGCTCTAGTTCGCCGAGCATGAGCTGGCGGAAGGAGGCGAAGCCCTGCGGGCCGAGGAAGGCCGCTAGCCCGAATTCTTGGCTACCGCTACCCATCACGACGCAGTAGGCCACCTCGCCCGTCTCTGAGTCCTGCACGGCGAAGAGGTCGTCGTCCGTCATCCAGACCCAAGGCGCGAGGTCGTCGAACTCGCTGGCCGCGGCATAGAGGGCCTGCCACTGCTCGCGCGTCGGCTCCGTCATGATCCCTATTCAGCCGGCGCTCCCCCGGTGCCTATCTGGCTGGGGCTCCGGTGGCGTCATTGTACCGTACGATGCTGCCGCCCGCGCACGGTGCGAGCCGATCTGCAGCAGTTCGCTGCGATCGGAGGGTTAGGTTGCCTGCACAACGCCAGTGAGACCTGCTCTAGCTGTCCACTGGGGGCGGGGCCCAGGCGGTGAGCCGGCGCAGGTCGACGCGCGCGCCCGGCCGCATCCCCAGGATCGTCAAGCCCTGCGGCCCGAGGTAGGCGCGGTCGCCCGCCTCGTCCACCAGCCGTGCCCAGGCCCGCAGCGGCGCACGCCGCGGCGGCACCAGCTCTACTACGTCGCCCTCGGCGATGCCGGCCTGCTGCGCCACGCCCCGCGCCAGCGGCAGCACGCGCCGTGCCCCCGCGTACTCCGACGCGTCCCAGGCCGCCAGCGTCACCTGCGGCCGGCGCTCCCGCAGCGCGGCCCGCAGCGCCACGGTCGCTGCCATGTCCACGCCCGTCTCCGTCACCACCACGCCATAGCGCGCCCGCGCCGCTGCCGCGCTCACGTAGCCCTCGGCCACATCGTGCCACACCAGCGCCGGATCGCGCTCCAGCGGGTCGCCGTAGCCCCCACCACCCGCCGAGCGCATCACGATCACGTCCTCACGCTGCAGCGCAAAGCCCGTGACCTTGCCCGGGATCGGCGAGGGCTCGATCTCGGTGCCACCGCGCCGCACGGTGAAGCGGTTGCCAGCCCCAGCCTCGCCCCCGCAGACGCCGTGCGGCCCAAGGATGTTGCGGTCGGTGAGCACCGACAGGACGGCGCGCTCGGCCAGCAGGCGCACGTCGCGACGCAGGCCGAAGCCACCGCGCCAGCGCCCCGCCCCCGCCGAGTCACGGCGCATCTCGCAGCGCTCCACGATCATCGGATGCTCGTTCTCCACCGCCTCCACGGCCTTCAGCGAGGAGAAATCGCCCTCCTGCCAGTTGCGCATTGCCGATTGGCCGTCACCGCCCTCGTAGCCCCCCGTGCCTCCGGCCGGGTACTCGTAAAAGATGAAGAGCTGGCCCTTGGCATCGTGCCCGCCGATGTACAGGTGGTTGGCACAGCCCTTGTTGTCGCCCGTCGCCAGGTCCGGCACCGCCGCCGCCAGTGCGCCCATCATCGCCGTGTCGGCCGCGTAGCGCGCCTCGGCCATCCCGCCGCAGGCTGCCGGCAGCCGTGCGTTCAGGAAGCTGCCCTCCGGGGCCACCGTGTGCAGCGGCCGCCACGCCCCGTGATTCACCGCTGCCGTCGGGTCCA
>JACQUS010000426.1 GCA_016210125.1 Chloroflexota bacterium
ACCCATGGGAGGTCCTCAACCGCCAGGGCGCCGACGCGCTGCGCTGGTACCTGCTGACGACCACGCCGCCGTGGACGCCCCGGCGCTTCTCGGCCGACCTGGTGGGCGAGGCCCTGCGGCGCTTCTTACTGACGCTCTGGAACACGTACCGTTTCTTCGTCCTCTACGCCAATCTCGACGGCTGGCAGCCCGGGCACGGCGAGGGCGCGCCGACCGCGCTCGACCGCTGGATCCGCTCGCTGCTCCAGCGCACCGTGGCCGAGGTGACCGACGAGTTGGAGCACTACGATCCGACGGCCGCCGGCCGGGCCATCGAGGGCTTCGTCGACCAGCTCTCGAATTGGTACGTCCGCCGCAGCCGCCGGCGCTTCTGGAAGAGCGGCGACGACACTGACAAGGCCGCGGCCTACGCCACGCTCCACGACTGCCTGGTGACCGTCGCCACGCTGCTGGCGCCGCTCACGCCCTTCCTCGCCGAGGAGCTGTACCAGAACCTCGTGCGCAGCGTCGACCGGAGCGCTCCGGCCAGCGTGCACCACTGTGACTGGCCGGCCGTCGATGTGGCGGCGCGCGACGCGCAGCTCGAGCAAGAGATGGCCCTCGTCCAGCGGCTAGCCAGCCTGGCCCGTGCCGCGCGCAGCAAGGCCGCGCTGAAGGTCCGCCAGCCGCTGGTCGAGCTGCGCGCCTACCTGCCGGCGCCGGCCGAGCGCGCGGCCGCCGATCGCCTCGCGCCGCAGCTCCTCGACGAGGTGAACGTCAAGCGGCGGACGCTCGTCGACGACCAGCGCGCGCTCGTGACCTATGCTGTGCGGCCGAAGCTGCCGGTCCTCGGCCCGCGGCTAGGCAAGGACCTGCCGGCGGTCTCGCGGGCGCTCCAGCAGATGGACGCCGCGGCGCTGCTGCGGGCGCAGCGGGCCGGGCAGCCGGTGGCCGTCGCCGGGCACGAGCTCGGGCCGGACGAGTACGAGGTCGTGGCACAGCCGCAGGCCGGCCTGGCCGTGGCCGAGGAGGGCGGCTACGCCGTCGGGCTCGACACGGCGGTCACGCCTGAGCTGGCCGCCGAGGGCCTGGCGCGCGAGCTGGTGCACCGCTTCCAGAACGTGCGCCGCGGCGCCGGCCTCCAGGTGGCCGACCGCATCATCGCCTACTGCGCCGCGCCGGCCGAGGTGGCCACGGCCCTGGAGCGCCACGGCGACTACGTGCGGCAGGAGATCCTAGCGCAGGACCTGCGGCTGGCGGCTCCGCCGGCGGACGCCTACCGTGAGGAGCAGCGCGTCGACGGCCACCGCGTGGTGCTCGGCGTCGAGCGGGTGGGGTAAACTGCGGGCCGCCCTGCACTGTCACCGCAGCACTGCGGAAATGCCGTTCATACCATGACGGCGACCTGCGGTTCAGGGAAGATGCACACCTCGCCTGCTGGCTCTCCAGGGATGCGCTCACCGTAAGCACGCATGCCCTGCACCGTCATCTGGACGACTTCCTGAATATTCTTCAACGCTTCCTCGCGCGTATAGCCCCAGGTAGCTGCGCCCTTCTCTTCAAGCGCAGGGCAATATGCGACCCACCGGTCGTCGTCGGGCTCAACGACGACGCGGAAGACGTACGTCTTCATGCCTCCACCACCTCCCCAGCGCCGTCGCCGGCCCACACATCGGCCAGGGGGATCGCCAGGTCGGCGAACGGCGGGGCGGCAAACGTCTCGCCGCCCTGTGCCACTACGGCTTGGCGGTAGCCGCCGGCCTCGAGGACCAGCGCCGTCGCCTCGCGGCGGTCGGGGTCGATCAGCCAGTAGTGCGCCACGCCGTAGCGCGCGTAGATCTGCCACTTGATCTCGCGGTCGGTGCGCTCCGTGCGCGGCGAGAGCACCTCGACGATCAGATCCGGCGCGCCGCGCACGCAGGCGCGCTCGATGATCGCCGCGCGCTCGCGGGAGACGAACAGCAGATCGGGCTGCACGACGTTGTTGTCGTTCAGGACGACGTCGCAAGGCGCGACGAATACGGTTCCCAATCGGCCCCGCCGCACGTAGAGGTCGAGGATCACCAGCAAATTCTTGACCACGGTCTGGTGGATCGTGCTCGGCGCCGGCGTCACATCTAGCTCCCCCTCCAGAAGCTGATAGCGCATACGGTCGTCGTGCAGCTCGAGGTAGTCGGCGTACGTCAGTACCACGCGCTCTGGATGGGTCGCCATCGGCTACCTCCCTCGGCAGTGTGCACCCTTCTACACTTCGCCGGCACGTCGCCGTAGGGGCGGGGTCTCCCCGCCCGCAGCCCACGGGCGCGGAAACAGCGCCCTACAGGGGACGACGATCGCCCGACCTCGAATCAACCTTTTTGCACGCCGCGACAATAGGTTCAGCGCGGCCAGCGGCGAAGGACCGCACGCTACCATGACTACCATGATAGCCGAGACGGGACCGCGGCGGACGTGGCGTCAGCGCGGCACGGCGCTCGGGTTGTGGCTGAACGCGGCGAAGTGGCGGATCACCTCGGCGTTGAAGAGATCAGGCTGCTCGTACTGGAGGAAATGGCCGGCCTCGGGCACTGGCGTGAACGTGTAGTTCGAGAAGTACTCGCCGAGCCGATCGGCCCAGGCCACCTTCAGCACCTTGTCGCTCGCTCCCCAGAGGATGCGCGTCGGCGTGTCGATCACCGGCTGCCGCGGCGCCTCGCCGCGCATCATGGCCGTGCGCTCGGCATCCACCGCGACGTACCAGTTGAAGCCGCCCTGCAGGTTGCCGGGCTTCATATACGTGTCGACCCATATCTCCAGGTCCTCGTCGAACGTGTGCGGGTCGTGCGCCCAGTGGCCGAGAAAATGGCGGAAGTACGTGCGCACGCTGTCACGGCTCGCGCCGACGAGCTGCGCGGCCCAAGGTTGCTGGTGGAAGTACGTGTACCAGATCTCCTTGATGTGGTCGGGCGCGCGCCAGCGGTCGCCGATGCCCGGATAGGCCATATCGAAGAGCACCATGCGCGGCACACGCTCGGGGTACCTGAGCGCGAAGACCTGCGCCACCCACGAGCCGATGTCGTGCGTGACGATGCCGAAGCGCTCCAGCCCCAGCGCGTCGGCCATGCCGCGCAGGTCCTCGGCCCGCACCTGCTTGTCGTAGCCCCCGACGGCCGGCACGTCCGGCTTGTCGGTGTCGCCAAAGCCGCGCTGGTCGGGGACGATGACGTCGAAGTGCTCGGCCAGGGGCAAGATGTTCTTGCGCCAGACGTACCAGAAGCCCGGCCAGCCGTGCAGGAGGATCAGCGGGAAGCCGGCGCCGTGGCGGACGTAGTGCACGCGGATGCCGTTCGCGTGGACGAAGTGATGGTTCCACGTCGTGTCCATGCCTAGTCCTCCTTACGCTCCTCCCCACTTGGGGAGCAGCACCCGCGCTCCGACGGTGCTACTCCGCGAGCACCGCCTTCAGCCGCTGCGCGACGAGCTCGGCTTCGCCGTCCTGGAGCGTGTCCGGGTTGAGGAGCAGGCCGGCATCCGCGTGCGGCGCCACCTCGATGCGCGGGTCGCCGGCCGCCAGCCGCCGCACGATCTCGTCGCGCGTGAGCCCCAGGAGTGCCTCGTCAAACTCGACCAGCACCTCGGGCAGCGGCTGGGTGTGCGTGTTAGGGAAGAAGCGCCGCGCGGAGAGGCCGGGCGTGCCGGCGAGGGCGTCGAGCATCAGGCGCGCCCAGGCCTCGCAGCGCTCGCGCTGGGCCTGCTCGCCGCCGTCCAAGTAGAGCTCGACGGCCGCGAGCAAGCCGACCATCTCCTCCTTGCCGACCTTCATCGGCCGGCCGATTGCGTAGCTGGGGCTGCCCAGGAGCTTGCAGGCAGCGATGAGGTCGCGCCGGCCGAGGATCAGCCCGCTACTCTGCGGCCCGCCGAGCCCCTTGCCACCGGAGAAGATCGCCAGCGCCGCGCCCATCTGCGTGAAGCGCCCGAGATTGCTCGCCGGCGGGATGTGCGCCGCGGCGTCGACGATCACCGGAACGTCGCGCGCGCTGGCTACCTCGATGACGACCTCCAGCGGCAGCAGGTTGCGCGCCACGTACGGCCCGGTGAAGTAGAGCACCGCCGCGGTGCGCGGGCCGATGGCCTCCTCCAGCTCCCAGCGGTGGGTCTGGCGGTGGCCGCCGATCTCCACCAGCCTCGTGCCCGGTGTGCGGACGTTGTTGTCGTAGTGGTTGCGCTGGAAGCGGTGGACGACGACCTCGTCCTTGAGGCCGTCGAGCTGCGGCAGCTTGGCGATGCGCGCCGGGTCAGCGCCGGTGATGCACGCCGCCGTGGCGAGCACCAGGCCGGCCGCGGCGCCGCTGGTGACGTAGGCGGCTTCGTTGTGCGTCAGCGTGGCGATGCGCTCGCCGACGCGCTCCTGCAGCTCGAACATGTCGTAGAAGTGGCGTGAGGCCTCGAGCATGGCTTCCAGCACCGGCTGGGCCATGATCGAGCCGCCCAGGCGCGTCAGACGCGAGTGCGCATTGACGAGCGGGCGCATGCCTAGGCGGGCGAGGACGCTCTGGCGCTGTGCGGTCTCCACGGCGGTGACACCTCCGTCTAACAGGCTTACTAACAGGCTTACTAACAGGCTTACTCGTGCCCACCGCTACGGAGCTGCGGCGTCAGCATGGCGCGGATGTCGCGCACGTGGGCCGTCAGGTCCGGCGCCGTGCGGTCGCGCGGGTGCGGCAGGTCGATGCGGATGTCAGCGATGACGCGTCCCGGCCGCGCCGACATGACGATCGTGCGGTCGGCGAGGAAGACGGCCTCGAGCACGCTGTGCGTGACGAACACGACCAGCTTGGGGTCCTGCGAGGTGAGTGCCAGCAGCTCGTCCTGCATAGTCTCGCGGGTCATGGCGTCGAGCGCGCCGAAGGGCTCGTCCATCAGCAGGATGCTCGGGTGGTTGGCGAGGGCGCGGGCGATGCCGACGCGCTGCTTCATGCCGCCCGACAGCTCGTGCGGGTAGCGGCGGGCGAAGTCGGCCAGCCCGACAAGCGCTAGGTACTGGTCGGCCACGGCTGCGCGCTCGCCCTTCGGCAAGCCTAGGACGCGTGGGCCGAACTCGACGTTTTCGCGGACGGTCAGCCATGGGAACAGAGCATAGTCCTGGAAGACGACACCACGATCGTAGCCCGGGCCGGTGATCGGCTGCCTGTCGACCAGGACCTCGCCGTTGGTCGGCTCGAGGAAGCCGGCGACAAGGTTGAGCAGGGTCGTCTTACCGCAGCCGCTCGGGCCGAGCAGGCAAATGAACTCGCCGCCCCCGGCATCGATCGACACGTTGTGCAGCGCGACGACCTCCTCGCCGCCCTCGGGCGCGGCGAAGGTCTTCGTGACGTGGCGGATCTGCAGCTTCGCGCCGGTGTGCGGGCGCTCAGGTGGAGCCAGTGGGGCGCGCGCGGCCATGCCTCACTCCTGCGTCGACGCCGGCGTCGGCGCTCGATGGCTGATAGTATATCAGGTATATCTGGACGACGGCGGCCCGGCACGCTACACTGTGCGCTGGCGCGCAGTGGTTCGCCGCGCCCGCGAAGGCCCCCAGGGAGTAGGGAACGGATGTCTCTGCCGCTCGCCGGCGTGCGCGTGCTCGACTTCACACGCGTCGTCTCTGGCCCATACTGCGCGCTGATGCTGGGC
>JACQUS010000428.1 GCA_016210125.1 Chloroflexota bacterium
CGCTGAACCCGGTGCTGACCATCCACCGGCAGGTCTCCGAGGCGCTGGAGCTGCACCTGCACATGACGGCCAAGCAGGCACGCCAGCGCACCGTCGAGCTGCTGACGATGGTCGGCATCCCCGACGCCGCGCGCCGCCTCGACGACTACCCGCACCAGTTCTCCGGGGGCATGCGCCAGCGCGTCATGATCGCCATGGCGCTTGCCTGCAACCCGGCGCTGCTCATCGCCGACGAGCCGACGACAGCGCTCGACGTGACCATCCAGGCCCAGATCCTGGCCTTGGTCAGCCGCCTGCGCCGCGAGCTCGGTATGGCCATCATCTGGATCACCCACGACCTCGGCGTCGTCGCCGGCCTTTGCGATCGCGTCATCGTCATGTACGCCGGGCACATCGTCGAGTCGGCGCCGGTCGAGCGGCTCTATCGCGACCCGCGCCATCCCTATACGCTTGGCCTGCTGCGCTCGATCCCACGCCTCGACCGCGCGACGCGCGAGCGGTTGGTGCCGATCGATGGCCTGCCGCCCGACCCGATCAGCCTGCCGCCCGGCTGCCCGTTCGAGCCACGGTGTACGTTCGCCGTCGACACCTGTCGTGAGAAGAACCCGCGCCTGGAACCGGTCGGGCCGGACCACAGCATCGCCTGCTGGGTCGACGTCACCGCAGGAAGTGTGTCGCATGGCCACTGAGTCCTCCGCGCTGCGCAGGCCGCCGTACGTAGAGGCCCCCGACGGCCGGCCGACCGGCATGGCCGACGAGTCGCCCGGGCTTGCCGGCAGCGCCGGCTCTCCCAACGGCGCACTCGTGGAGGTCCGCGAGCTCAAGGTACACTTCCCGATCTATCGCGGGCTGATCATCCAGCGCCAGGTCGGTGCCGTGAAGGCCGTCGACGGCGTGAGCTTCGCCATCCGCAAGGGCGAGACGCTGGGCCTGGTCGGCGAGAGCGGCTGCGGCAAGACGACCACCGGCCGCGCGCTGCTCCAGCTCTACCGACCGACCGGCGGCGAGGTGCTCTTCGACCGCCAGAGCCTCATCAGGCTGCGCGGCGACCGCATGCGGCGCATGCGCCGGCGCATGCAGATGATCTTCCAGGACCCCTATGCCAGCCTGAACCCGCGGATGACCGTCGGCAGCATCGTCGGCGAGCCGCTGGAGATCCACGGCCTCGCCCGCGGCGGCGCCAAGCGCGAGCGCGTCGCCGAGCTCCTCCAGCTCGTCGGCCTGAACCCGTACTATGCCAACCGCTACCCCCACGAGTTCTCCGGCGGCCAGCGCCAGCGCATCGGCATCGCCCGCGCGCTGGCCGTCCAGCCGGAGTTCATCGTCTGCGACGAGCCCATCTCAGCGCTGGACGTCTCGATTCAGGCGCAGATCGTCAACCTGCTGATCGAGCTCCAGCAGCAGTTCCACCTGACCTATCTGTTCATCTCACACGACCTCAACGTCGTGCGCCACGTCTCCGATCGCGTCGCCGTGATGTACCTGGGGAAGATCGTCGAGACGGCCGACCGCGACGAGCTGTACCGGTCGCCGCTGCACCCGTACTCGAAGGCGCTGCTCTCGGCCGTGCCGGTGCCCGACCCGCAGATGGAGCGCCAGCGCGAGCGCATCATCCTCTACGGCGACATCCCGAGCCCGGCGCGGCCGCCGACGGGCTGCCGCTTCCACACGCGCTGCCCCATCGCGCAGGACATCTGCCAGCGGGTCGAGCCCGAGTTCCGCGAGGCCACGCGCGGCCACTGGGTCGCCTGCCACTTCGCCTGATGCGGCCGCTATCCGCCGGCGCCGACCTGGCTCGAGACGGCTGATGGTTGGCCTCTTCCGGCCTGGCGCTCAGACAATGCCCCAGCTCGTGCCGCTCGATCCGCAGGACGTAGGCGGTCTGCGGCGGCCACTCACCAGTCCGCTGAGCACCCGCGCACTGCGCGATCACGTTGCCCGCTACCCGCACCTGGCATGGCGCGCGCCGGACGGCGGCGAGTACGTAGTCGGCGGCTGGTGGCGTCGGCGCGATGACGTTGGCACGGTCGAGGAGCTGGCCGGTCGGCGCTATGCGGTGGCCCTGCTGGAGCGCCTGCTAGCCGCCCACGCCACCGCCGGTGCGCGGCTCGTCGTGCTCTCGCCACACGAGGCCGGCCAGCGCGAGCGCTTCTACCTCGACCACGGCTTCCAGCACGTCGACCGCATCATGCGTATGGAGAAGCTGGACGCCGTCGCACCGCCCGAGCCGCCGGCCGGCCCGGCGCGCCTGCGTGTTTACGCGGACGCCGACTGCGACGCGGTCCTGGAAGTCGAACGCCACTCTTTCGACTGGCTGTGGTGGAACAGCGCAGCCGAGCTGCGGGCCTACGCTACGCAGCCGGGCGTGCGTATCGTCGTCGCCGAGCTGGATCGACAGCTCGTCGGCTATAGCGGCTCAACGGTCGTGCGCCGCGATGGCCACCTCGACCGCCTCGCCGTGCACGACGCGTGGCATGGCCGGGGGCTCGGCGAGCTGCTGCTGGCCGAGGCGCTGCGCGCGATGCTCGCCGCCGGGGCGCGCTGGATCGGGCTGACGACGCAGACCACGAATCACGCGGCGCGGGCGCTTTATGAGAAGCACGGCTTCGTGAGCACGGAGCTTGAGATGGCCATCGTCGGCCGCTGGCTGCGCACGGAGGATTGATGCGCGTCCTGATGCTCTCCTGGGAGTACCCGCCGCACAACATCGGCGGGCTGAGCAAGCACGTGACGGAGCTCGCCCCGGCGCTCATCGCCGCGGGCATCGAGGTGCATCTGCTGACGCCGGCGTGGCTCGGCGGGGCGCCGATCGAGCCCCTGGCCGAGAAGCCGAACAACTCACGCGTCTACCGCGTCACACCGCCGCCGGAGGCACACGACCTGGCCGACTTTTTCTCCTCGGTCGTCCACACGAACGGCCTGCTCGAGCGGCAAGCCAACGAGCTGATCCGCGAGACCGGGCCGTTCGATCTGATCCACGCGCACGACTGGCTGGTGGGGCCGGCGGCCTGGGCGCTGAAGCACATGCACAGGACGCCCCTGGTGGCGACGATCCACGCCACCGAGTGGGGACGCAGCCGCGGGCATCTGGGCTCGGATATGCAGCGGGCCATCAACAGTGTCGAGTGGTGGCTGACCTACGAGGCCTGGCGCGTCATCTGCTGCTCCGCATACATGGCCGAGGAGGTACGCACGATCTTCGAGACGCCGCCTGACAAGATCGACGTCGTGCCCAACGGCGTGGACACGGCGCGCTTCGACCGCTGGGATGGCATCGACCTGGCCGCCTTTCGTGTGGCTTACGCGCGGCCGGACGAGGAGATGCTGCTCTATGTCGGCCGGATCGTGGCCGAGAAGGGCGCCGACGTGCTCGTCGAGGCGCTGCCGCGTGTCCGCGCCCGCCGGCCATCCGCCAAGGCTGTCTTCGTCGGCGCCGGCGTGCACCTGTCCGCGCTGCGAGCGCGCGCAGAGCTGCTCGTCGGGCCGCACGTGCTATTCACCGGTTTCGTCTCGGACGACGTGCGCGACCGGCTGCTCAAGGTCGCCGACGTCGCGGTCTTCCCGAGCCTCTACGAGCCCTTCGGCATCGTCGCACTGGAGGCAATGGCGGCGCGCGCGCCGGTCGTCGCCGCCGCGGCGGGCGGCCTGCGCGAGGTCGTACGCCCGCACGAGACGGGCATCCTCGTCGCACCGGGCGACCCCGACTCGCTGGCCTGGGGAATCCTGCACACGCTGGAGCATGCCGACTGGACGGCGGCGCGCGTCGCCAGCGCCTACCGGTCCGCCCGCGAGGAGTTCGCCTGGTCGCGCATCGCCGCCGGCACGTGCGCCGTGTACGAGCGCGTCGTGCGCGCGCGCCAACGGGTCGTGTGGTGATGCGCATCGACATCATCACCCTGTTCCCGCAGATGTTCGCGGGACCTCTCGACCACAGCATCGTCGGCCGCGCCCGCGCGCGCGCGCTGCTCGACCTGCGGGTGCACGATCTGCGCGACTGGACGACCGACCGCCATCGCACGGCCGACGATGCGCCGTTCGGCGGCGGCGTGGGTATGGTGCTGAAGCCCGAGCCATTCTTCCGCGCCGTCGAGGCCCTGCGCGACGCTGCCCTACAGCGCGAGCGCACGCGCATTGTCCTGCTCTCGGCGCAGGGGCGGCTGCTCGATGACGCCGTGGCGCGCCGGCTGGCGGCTCTCGACCAGCTCATCCTGCTCTGCGGCCACTACGAGGGCGTGGACGAGCGCGTCGCGGCGCACCTGGCCGACGAGGAGCTGTCTATCGGCGACTACGTGCTCACCGGCGGCGAGCTCGCAGCGATGGTCGTGGCTGACGCCGTCGCGCGCTACGTGCCCGGCGTGCTGGAGGCCGAGGCCACCGCGGCCGAGAGCCACGCGACCGGGCTGCTGGAGCATCCGCACTACACGCGTCCGGCCGAGCTCCGCGGCCGGCGGGTGCCGGGGGTCCTGCTGTCGGGCGACCACGCGGCCATCGCCCGGTGGCGGCGGCAGCAGGCGCTCCTGCGCACCTGGCAGCGACGGCCGGACCTCCTCGCCCAGGCGGAGCTGAGCGCCGAGGACCGCGCGCTGCTGACCGAGGCGCTGGCGGAAGGCGGCCAGGCGCCTGCGGAGAGGTCGGTGGAGAGGTCGGTGGAGAGGTCCGTGGAGAGGTCGGTGGAGAGGTCGGTGGAGAGGTCCGTAGGGGCGAGGTTACCTCGCCCTTCCACGACGCGGCGCGAAGCCACCTGGGCGGGAGCCGGTGGCGTAGCAGCCGTGGGCATCCTGCGCCGGCGCTACGCCGGCGAGTGGCTGCTGGTGCACGTCACCCGCGAGGCGGGTGGCCGGCCGGTGGCCGGCGTGCTCATGGCGCGCGAGCGTGACAAGGCCGCGGTCATCGCGGCGGCGCTGCGCGCCCGCGCGCTGGAGCCCGACGCGCCGCTCTATCTGCTCTGTGCTGTGCCCAAGGCTGGCGCGCTCGCCGTGCCGGGCTGGCTCGGCGCGCTGGCGGTAGACCTCCGGCCGGACCTCGGCAGCGCGGCGACGCGCCTCTCGCCCGACGCGCTCTGGCTCGCCGGCGTGGCCAACCGCCGCGCGCTGCGGCGCACCGGCCGGCGGCTGCGCCTGCCGCTGCTGCGCGTTGACCGCGCGGAGCTGCGCGAGGTGGAGGTCGTGGTCGAGCCGCCGCTGGAGGAGGGCATCGAGGGCACGCTGGGCACGGCCGCGCTGGCGGCGCTGGGCGCTAGGATCGATGTGGCCGCCGGGCGGATAGTGATCGGCCGTCACCGGTCAGCGGTCAGCCATCAGCAATCAATCATCAATCGTAAGTCGTCAACGGTCCGTCGACTGACAACTGACGGCTGAAGGCTGATGGCTCAGCGTGCACCGCCGCCAGCCGGCCCTCGTCCTCCTCGGCGGCGGCCAGCAGTCCCAGCCCGCTGCACTGCGCCACCAGGCCGCGGTTGAGCAGCCCCTCGGCCGTGGCCAGCGCCGGGCGCAGCGGGTGGCGCGGCTCGGCGATGCGCAGCGCGTCGTGCACCTGGCGCAGCAGGTCGAGGGTCTTGTTGAGCGCTAGGATCACGTCGCCTTCCGCCAGCGCGACGGCGCGCAGCAGGTTGGCGAAGCGCTCGCCGCGCGCCCAGGCGTAGGCCACGCCCCAGAACACGGCGCTGGGGCCGGGCGTCAGCCGCTCGCCCTGGCGGTCCTCGACGCCGGCCACCTCACGGTGCAGGCCGAAGAGCTGATCGCGCAGCCGCCGTAGCCCGGGCGGCAGGCTGAGCCGATTGGTGAACGGCAGATCGCGGTCGAAGGCGAACCAGCTCAGCGCCTCGGCCAGGTCCTCCGGCGCGGCGCCGTCGAACACCCCGCGGCCGATCGCCTCGCAGACGAGCAGCCCGTTGGGGTCGAACACGTGGCGCAGCATTCTCGCCTTCGTCGTGGGCTGTCCGCGCCGCACGTAGCCGAAGCGCTCCAGCACCGCGAGGACGCCGCGCAGCCGCTCGCGGACGCGGCGCTGCTTCTCGGCACGCAACGCCTCCAGCTCGGCCGACTCCTCGGCCAGCTTCAGCGCCAGACGCCGCGCCCGGCGGCGATCCTCGCTGGCAGGCGCGCGCAGCGGCCCGTCCGCCGCCTCGGCGCGCAGCCCCGCCGTCAGGTCGGCCAGCCGTCCCTCGGCGCGCGTGCGGCGCTCCCGTGCCGCGGCAATGCGCTCCGCCAGCGCGCGCGCGGCCGCGGCGTGCGCCTCGGCGGCCTGCGTCTCGACCTGCGGCACGGCCGACGTCGCCCAGACCGACGCGAAGCGCTGCCACTCAGACCGCGGCAGCAGCGATCGGACGTCGGCTACCTCCTCGTCGAGCGCGGCCAGCGCCGGCGGCACGTCGAGCGGCGCCATGTCGGGCACCGCCCCCAGCTCGCCGTAGCCGCGCACAAAGCGTGCGGCGGTGCCGAACAGGCAGAGCGCGACGGCGCCTTCCAGCGTCGACGGGCGTCCGAGCAGCACGCCCCAGCCCCAGTCGACGTGGCGGACGAGCTGCCCGGCAGGCGCGTCGCGCAGGGCACGGCGCAGCTCGGCGCGACTGGGTCGCCGCCAGGCCTCCTCTGCCACCTGCGCCTCCAGCGCGGCGAGCTCCTCGTCGGCCTGGGCCAGCGCGCGCTCCAGTGCCGCGAGCTGGCGGCGCGCCCGGCGGAACTCCGGGTGCGCCTCGGCCGCCACTGCCGCGTCGCCCGGCGGCAGCGCCGTCACCGCCTCGCGCAGCGCGCGCACACGGTCCTGCTGCGCACGTAGATGGCCGTCGAGCTGGAACTCGCGCAGCGAGCTGCTGAGCACGCGGACAACGTGCTCCGGGTCGTCCGCCGCGCCGCTGAGCAGGTTGAGCACCGTGTTGTAACGGATCTTGAAGCCGCTCATGATCGGCAGCAGCTCGCCGGTCGCGATGTCCAGCGCGTCCTCGGCGCGCACCCACGGCGAGTACGGGAGGACTGCCGCGCCGCGGACGTCGATGCCGCGCCGCCCGGCGCGACCGGCGAGCTGCTGGTACTCGTTGGGCAGGAGTCGCCGGCGCTCCTCGCCGTCGAACTTGGTCAGCTCGCCGATGACGACGCTCTTGGCCGGCATGTTGATGCCCAGCGACAGCGTGTCGGTGGCGAAGACGATGGCGGTCAGCCCGGCGTTGAACAGCTCCTCGACCACGAGCTTGAGGATCGGCAGCATGCCGGCGTGGTGGTAGGCGACGCCAGCCGGCAGGAGGCGCAGCAGGCTCTGCACCTGACCCAACGCGCGGTCCTCCGGCCGGAGGTCGGCTAGGCGGGCGGCGACGATCTCTTCGACCTGTCGGGCGTGGCGCTGGCCGAGCCCCAGGTGCGCACACGTCTCGGCGTAGGCCTCGGTGTCGCGGCGGCGAAAGACGAAGTAGATGGCCGGCAGCAGCCCCTCGCGGGCGAGTATCTGCCCGATCTCGTCCGGCCCCGGCTGGGGCTGGGGCGCGCGCCGGCCTGCGGCACCCCCGCGCCGGTGGTAGAGGCCACGGCGGGCCTCACCGCCGACGCCGCGCAGCCGCCCGACGCGCCGCCCCTGGGCGTCCACCGCTAGGATGAGCTGGCCGTTGAGGTAGTAGTAGTGCTCCAGCGGCACGGCCCGCTCGTCGTGGCGAATCAGCGCGACCTCGCCGTGCACGGCCTCCATCCACGCCGCCAGCTCGTCGGCGTTGGACACCGTCGCCGAGAGGCAGACGAGCTGCAAGCCCGGCGGCGAGCAGATGATAGCCTCCTCCCAAGCCGTGCCGCGCTCGGGATCGGCTATGTAGTGCACCTCATCGAAGACGACGCAGCCGAGGCGCTCCAGCCCGCCGGCGCCGGCGCACGCCGCCGCCGCCGCCTCGCTCAGCCGTGGCGGGGCCTCGGCGCGCTGCTGGACGACCATGTTGCGGTAGACCTCGGTGGTCATCACCAGCAGCTCGCCCTCGGGGTGCTCGACGATGTCGCCGGTGAGCAGGCCGACCCGCTCGCGCCCGAACAGATGGCGGAAATCGCGGAACTTCTGGTTCGAGAGCGCCTTGAGCGGCGTCGTATAGAAGGCGCGCCGGCCCGTCCCCAGCGCGCGCCGCAGGGCGTACTCGGCGACGACCGTCTTGCCGGTCCCGGTGGGCGCGGCCACGAGCACCGAGCGCCCGGCGGCCAGGGCAGCGCTGGCCTCGCGCTGAAAGGGGTCGAGTGGGAAGGGGTAGAGCTTGGCAAAATCGTCGACAGTCAACACGTCAGAGAGAAGCCTTCGTGCGCATCGCTTCTCCATCCAGCATACGCCATGTCGCCGGCGTCCCGCTGAGATATCGTCACTTCTCTCCCGGTAGCGGTCAAAACTACTGTAGTCAACCACGAGAGGTCGTGCGTCGCTAGCGCGCGAAGCTGGCGCAGACGCTCGGCCGGCGCGGAGGCGGCCGCGCCGAAGCGCTCCGATTCGAGGTCCTGACCCATCGCTGCTCCCCGAAGTGAGCACGGATCGATCGACCCAGTAGCGCACCTCGCGCTCAAGCTTGCCTCGGAGGCGAGCTTCGCGTTATGCTTTCGCCGAGCGCCTGCGAGCGGATCGCAGCAGGCAGCACAGGGAGCTACGAGGGATGGCCGGCAAGACGCTGTTCGAGAAGATCTGGGAGCGCCACGTCGTCAACGACGAGCCGGGTAAGCCGGCGCTGCTATACATCGACCTGCACCTCGTCCACGAGGTGACCTCCCCGCAGGCGTTCGACGGTCTGCGTATGGCCGGCCGGCGCGTGCGGCGGACCGACCTGACCATCGCCACGGTCGACCACAACCTGCCGACCACCGACCGCTCTGGCGAGATCGTCATCGACGACGAGATCGCGCGCCGGCAGATCGAGGCATTGCGTCAGAACTGCGCTGCGTTCGGCATCACACTCTACGACGTGAAGGACACCAACCAGGGCATCGTGCACGTCATCGGCCCGGAGCTCGGTCTGACGCTGCCCGGCAAGACCATCGTCTGCGGCGACAGCCACACCTCGACGCACGGCGCCTTCGGCGCGCTGGCCTTCGGCATCGGTACGTCGGAGGTCGAGCACGTGCTGGCGACCCAGAGCCTGCAGCAGAAGAAGCCGAAGACGATGGAGATCCGCGTCGACGGCGACCTGCCCTACGGCGTCGCGGCCAAGGACGTCATCCTGGCCATCATCGGGCGCATCGGCATCGACGGCGCCACCGGCCACGTCATCGAGTACACCGGCTCAGCCATCCGCGGCCTCAGCATGGAGGGCCGCATGACGGTCTGCAACATGTCCATTGAGGCCGGCGGCCGCGCCGGGATGGTCGCGCCGGACGACACGACGTACCGCTACGTGGAGGGCCGGCCGTTCGCCCCCAAGGGCGGCGAGTGGGAGCAGGCGCTGGCTGAGTGGCAGAGCCTGCCGACCGACCGCGACGCGGCCTTCGACAAGCAGGTGCTCGTCGACGCCGCCTCGCTCGTGCCCTTCGTCACCTGGGGCACGAACCCGGGCATGGTCGCGCCGGTGACCGGCACGGTGCCCGACCCCAGGTCGTTCGCCAGCGAAGCGGACCGCCGCGCCGCCGAGCGCGCGCTGGAGTACATGGCGCTGAAGCCCAACATGCCGATCCAGGAGATTGCACTCGACCGCGTCTTTATCGGCTCGTGCACCAACTCGCGTCTGGAAGACCTGCGCATCGCCGCGTCGGTCGTACGCGGGCGCACTGTTCACCCGCGCGTGCGGGCGATGGTCGTCCCTGGCTCGACGCTGGTCAAGCTCCAGGCCGAGCGTGAGGGCCTCGACCGCGTCTTCAAGGAAGCGGGGTTCGAGTGGCGCGAGGCCGGGTGCTCGATGTGCCTGGGCATGAATCCCGACATCCTGAGCCCGGGCGAGCGCTGCGCCTCGACCTCGAACCGCAACTTCGAGGGCCGGCAGGGCCGTGGCGGGCGGACGCATCTGCTCAGCCCGGCGATGGCCGCCGCGGCAGCCATCGCCGGCCACTTCGTCGACGTACGTGGCTGGGACTTCGAGCCGCAGGCCAAGGCGGGCTAGGTACATACTGGCGTCGTAGGAGCGCCGCAAGCCTCGTGCCTACGATGCTCGTGTCGCAGCGTTGGGAAGCGTTCGGCTTCTCTCTGCGGGACGCCAGCGACGAATAATCGGCCCCTCGCCCGGCAGGGGGAGCTGGCCAAGTCCCTGCGGGACGCTAGCGATGAATGAAAAGTCGCTCGCGTGGCAGGGGGAGTGCAGAGCAACAGTCTTTTTTATCAAGAGGTAGCATGTGCGGCCTCACGCGTACGAGGAGCGGGGTGACGCCACGGGGTGCGGTGCTTGAGGATGGC
>JACQUS010000030.1 GCA_016210125.1 Chloroflexota bacterium
GCCGTGAAGCTCTACGGTGTGGGCGTCGGGCCGGGCGACCCTGAGTTGGTCACGCTGAAGGCGCACCGCGTGCTGACCTCCGTGCCGCTGCTGTTCGTCCCGGTGCGCCGCGTCGGGGCACCGAGCTACGCGGCGACGATCGCTGCCTCCTATCTGGCGAATCCGCGCCAGCGCGTGGTCGAGCTGGCGTATCCGATGACGAAGGACGCCGCCGCCGCCGACGCCGCGGCGCAGCGCAACGCCGGCGCCATCGCCGCTGAGCTGAGGACCGCCGGCAGCGGCGCCTTCCTCACCGAGGGCGACCCGCTGCTCTACAGCACCTTCCTGCACACCTTCGCCGCGCTACGCAGCGCACACCCGGAGGTCGAGGTCGAGATCGTGCCGGGCGTCTCCTCGGTGACCGCCGCCGCGGCGGTGGCGCAGTGGCCGCTGGCTGACCGCGATGACCGCGTGGCCATCCTGCCGGCGACCTACGAGCGCGCCCTGCTGCGGCAGACGCTCTGCGACTTCGACGCCGTCGTCCTGCTGAAGGTGAACAGCGTGATGAACGACGTGCTCGACCTGCTGGAGCAGTTGGACTTGCTCGACCGCGCGGTCTACGTCCGCCGCTGCGGGCGCCCCGAGCAGGAGATCGTGCGCGACGTGCGCCGGCTGCGCGGGCAACCGCTCGACTACTTCTCCGTCCTGCTCGTGCGCGGGCACGGTGGCCGAAGATGAGCGACGTGAACGGGTTCGTCCCGCAGGCGGGCACGGTCTTCTTCATCGGCGCCGGGCCGGGCGCTCCCGACCTCATCACCGTGCGTGGCCGCGCGATTGTGGAGCGTGCCGACCTCGTCCTCTTCGCCGACTCGCTCGTGCGACCGGAGGCGTGCGCCGCGGCCAGATCAGGAGCGACTGTTCTCGGCAGCGCCAGCATGACGCTGCACGAGATGGTCGACCTGCTGGCCACGGCCGCGGCCGAGGGCAAGATCGTCGCGCGGCTGCACAGCGGCGATCCGAGCGTCTACGGGGCGATCCACGAGCAGCTCACCGCGCTCGAGGCGCGGGGCGTGCGCTGCGAGGTCGTGCCCGGCGTAAGCAGCGCCTTCGCCGCGGCCGCCGCCGTGGGCTGCGAGATGACCGTGCCGGGCGTAGCGCAGACGGTGATCTTCACGCGCGCGTCGGGTCGGGCGTCGCCGGTGCCGGAGCGCGAGGCACTGCGCAGCCTGGCGGCGCACGGCGCGAGCATGGCCATCTTCCTGAGCGCAGTGCTGGCCAAGCGCGTGGTAGCGGAGCTGCGCGCCGGCGGCTACGCCGACGACACCCCGGTGGTTGTCGCCTTCCGCGTCACCTGGCCCGACGAGGCGCTGCTGCGGACGACGCTCGGGCGCGTGGCTGCCGAGGTGCGCGCGGCCGGCTGGACGAAGCAGGCGCTGTTCCTGGTCGGTCCGGCCTTCTCCCCGCGCGCTGCGCTGGCTGAGCAGCGCTCGCGGCTCTACGATCCGTCGTACCGCCATCTGTTCCGAGAGCCGCGGCAGCAGGGTGCGCGTGAGCGTCCACAGTCCCCACTTGTATAATCCGTTGCTTTCATCGAGGGAGGCGCATGTGCGGACCGACCAGCCAGCTCCGATGTCGCGGCACTCGACGCTGCCAACAGTTGAGGTAGAAGGGGATCACGCGCCCACCCTCGTCGCCGTCGGCCGCTCCGGCGCGGGGCTGGCGGCGCGGCTGCGTGCCGCCTGGCCGGGCAGCCGGCTGGTGCTCGGGGGACGGGTGGCGCGGCTCGGCGCCGGCGTGCCGGACGACGTGGCCGACGATGTGGCCGCGGCAGTCGGGCGACTCTTCCGCGCTGGGCAGCCGCTGGTGCTTTTCCTGCCCGTCGGCGCGGCGGTGCGCCTGCTGGCGCCGCACCTGGGCGACAAGGCGATCGATCCCCCGGCCGTCTGCGTCGATGAGGCTGGCCGCTTCGCCGTGGCGCTCGTCGGCGGGCGGCGCGGCGGAGCAAATGCGTTGGCGCGCAGGGTTGCGGCGGCGATCGGCGCGCGGCCGGTCATTACGAGCGCGGCCGAGGCGCTCGGCCTGTCAGCGCTCGACCTGCTGGGCCGGGCGCAGGGCTGGACCCTTGAGGCCAGCGAGGCGGCGCTGACCCGTGCCGAGGCGGCGCTCGTCAGCGGCGAGCCGGTTGGCTACTATCAGGACGCCGGCGAGCGACTGCTGCGAGCCGGGCGGCCGGCCTGGCTGAGCCGCTGGACATCGCTGGCCGCGCTGGCGGCGGCGCCGCTCGCCGTGCGGCTCGTCATCAGCGACCGCCGGCGCATGGAGTCGCCGCCGAGGGACGACTGGCTCGTCTACCGCCCGCGCACCGTGGTCGTCGGTCTAGGGTGCGCGCGCGGCGCGGCGACGGCGGAGATCGAGCGCCTCGTCGACGAGGCCCTGCGCCAGGCGAACGTCGCGCCGCAGGCCGTGCGTGCCGTGGCGACCATCGACCTGAAGGCCGAGGAGCCCGGCCTGCGCGAGGTCATCGCGCGGCACGGCTGGCCGCTCGTGACCTACGGCGCGGCGGAGCTGGCGGCCGTGCCGGGGCGCTACGAGCGCTCTGCGATGGTCGAGCGCGCCGTCGGCACGCCGGCGGTGGCCGCACCGGCCGCGCTCCTGGCCGCCGGCGCGGGTCGACTGCTGCTGCCGAAGCTGCGCAGCAAGCACGTCACGGCTGCGCTGGCGCGGGTGCCGAGTCGCCAGGCGCGCTGTGCGAAGCCGCTTCGGGCGCGCATTGCTTCGCCGTGAGCTCGCCCCGTTCCTCGCGGGCACGGCTGGGAGGCGGTCTCGTCCGGACGGAACACCGGCGCTGAACGAAACGCGCTGGCGCAACAGGGGAGTGCAAAGGGGCGAAGCCCCTTTGCATAGTATCCTGCGGATGGGGCGGGGCGCCGCCGCGCGCAAGCAATCAGAAGGAACCACGATGAAAGCTGAGCACTGATGGGTTACGGCTCCCTGAACATCATCGGCCTCGGCCCCGACGGCGACCAGCACCTCACGCTGGCGGCCCGCGCCGCGCTGGAGCAGAGCACGGTCGTCGTCGGCTACGAGGGCTACCTGCGGCAGCTCGCGCCGTGGCTGCGGCGGGCCTTCCGGCCGTTCCCCATCGGCGCCGAGCGCGAGCGCGTGCTGGCGGCCATCGCCCTGGCGCGCGGCGGCGCGCGCGTGGCCCTCGTGTCCAGCGGCGACGCTGGCATCTATGGCTTGGCCAGTCTGGCGCTGGAGACCCTGGCGGCGCAAGGCTGGGAGGCGGAGCGCGAGTTTCCGGTCGCTGTGCTGCCGGGCGCCTCAGCGCTGAGCGCCGCGGCTGCGCTGCTCGGCGCGCCGCTGGGCCACGATTTCGCCGTCGTCAGCCTGAGCGACCTGCTAACGCCCTGGCCGGTCATCGCGCGGCGCCTGGCGGCCGCCGCGGCGGCCGACTTCGTGCTCGTCCTGTACAATCCAGCCAGCCGAGGGCGGTGCACGCAGCTCACCGAGGCGCGCGACCTGCTACTCGCGCACCGCGCGCCGGACACGGCCGTCGGCGTCGTGCGCAACGCCTACCGCCCCGAGCAGCGCGTGCTGCGGACCACGCTCGGAGCGCTGCCGCTGGACGAGATAGACATGCTCACCACCGTCGTCGTCGGCGCCTCGACGACGCGCCCGCTCGGCCCGTGGCTCGTCACGCCGCGCGGGTACGGTACTGTGCAAGCGGGACCCGTTGATCGCACTCCCTCATCCCCCTCCGCACGCGGAGAGAGGGACGGAGGGTGAGCTAGAGCCCGAGGGTCGCCCCTCGGAGAAGGAGTCTCCCGCGTGTCCATCCCTCGGCTGGTCGTCGCCGCCGTCACGAGCGGGGCCGGCAAGACGACGCTCGCCGCCGGGCTCATCGCCGCGCTGCGGGCGCGCGCGCTGCGCGTGCAGCCGTTCAAGTGCGGGCCGGACTACCTCGACCCGAGCTACCACAGCGCTGCCGCCGGGCAGCCCTGCCGGACGCTCGACACTTGGCTGCTGCCCGAGGAGACGCTGCGCGGCCTCTTCCGCCGTGCCTGCCGCGACGCCGAGGTGGCCATCGTCGAGGGCGTGATGGGCCTGTACGACGGCCGCGCCAACGGCGACCTCGGCAGCACGGCGCACATTGCCCGCCTGCTCGACGCGCCGGTCCTGCTCGTGCTTGACGTGGCGAAGGCCTCGCGCACGCTGGCCGCGGTCGTCGTCGGTCTGGCGCGCTTCGATCCGCGCGTGCGGCTCGCCGGCGTGGTGCTGAACAACGTCGCCAGTGAGCGCCATCGGCAGTGGGTCGCCGAGGCCGTCGAGGCCGAGGCGCAAGTGCCGGTGCTTGGCGCGCTGCCGCGCCAGCCCGATCTGGCGCTTCCCGAGCGCCATCTGGGCTTGCAGCCCTCGTGGGAGCACGCCGAGCTACCGACGCTGCTGGAGCGGCTGGCAGCCCAGGTGGCGGCGCACGTCGACCTTGAGCGCGTCCTGGCGCTGGCGCGGAGCGCCGGGCCGCTAACGGGAGCGGCGCGTGACCCGCTCGCCGAGGCCGAGGCCGGCCGGTCGGTCGTGCTCGCCGTCGCACGCGATGCCGCCTTCAATTTCTACTACCAGGACAGCCTCGATCTTCTCGCGGCGCACGGCGCCGTGCTGGCCCCTTTTCGTCCGACGACGGACGCGGCACTGCCGGAGGGCACGGCCGGCGTCTACGTCGGCGGCGGCTACCCGGAGCTGCACGCTGAGGCGTTGGCGGCGAATGCGCCACTGCTGGATGAGTTGCGAGCGCGTCTCGCCGCCGGCATGCCGCTCTATGCCGAGTGCGGCGGGCTCATGTACGCCTGCCAGGGCATCGTCGACTTCGAAGGCCGGCGGCACCGCATGCTCGGCGTGATGCCGGGCTGGTCGATCATGCGCCAGCGGCGCACGCAGCTCGGCTACGTCGAGGTGGAGGCGCTCCGCGACACGCTGCTGCACCGCGCCGGCGAGCGTGCGCGCGGCCACGAGTTCCACTGGTCGGAGCTGGAGGGCGCGCCCGAGCCGCCGGCGTATCACATCACCGGGCGCGAGCCGCCGCACGAGGGCTGGGCCGTCGGCGGCGTGCTGGCCTCCTACGTGCACCTGCACTTCGCCGGCTTCCCGCCGGCTGCCGCGCGCTTCGTCGCCGCGTGCCGCGCGTGGCAGGCGGAGCAAATCAGCGAATAGATTTCAGGGCACGCACCTGATATTGTTCCAGGTGCGGCGCAGCTCGGTCGGGCCTTATTGACTGAGCAAGACGTGCAGGCACGGAGTCCCTGCGCACCTATTCACCGCTTTGCGCGGCTTGCCGTAGTGCAAGAAACGCTTCCTTGAGCGGTTGACTCACAGCGCTTTCTGGTTCAGCAAGCATTAGCCTCTGGTATGCATCCAAATATTGCATACGGATCCGGTGGAACAGATGCAAAAAGTAGCGCAAGAAGGCCAAACAATCTAGGATTACCATCTCAATTCCGCCCGTCTCTTCGTAGATCGCGGTAGCGTGTTCTTGTACTTCATTGTCTATCGGTTCTGTCGTGATGAAAATGTAGTTGTCAATCCTTCTCTCATTGTCGGCTATTTTCTGAAGAGATCGGTCGACGTCGGCCTTGGTGACCCTTCTGTTCTTCATCTCATAGCAAGTCACGACATCATCATCGTCAATCAACGCGATCTGCAAATCCCCCAATGCTCCGGTTTGCTCGTCTGCCGATGAATGGGATTCCAGTGGCAACATACGCTCTCGTAAATATGCTTCGGCGGAGCGGTACGCCGCTGCAACGACCAGCACTGGTAAACGGCTGGCTCCGCGACACCGAAGATGCTGGCTTAGAAGCGCCACGATGGCCTCTGCTGATAAAGTCTGCGTGTTGGCCGTGGCCGCCAGAGAGGCAAGAAGTGTCCTCATTCGCTCTCGTCTTTCGTCTCGAACGATAAGCAAGCACCGAATTGTTTCCGTAAGAGCGTCCTCGGCTGTGACCCTTCCGCTATGTACATCGGCAAGAACCCGGAGCGTAGCCTGGTAGAGTTCTGGCGGACGTCCGACCAGATTAACCTCTGGAGTGAGGACAATGTTGCGATTTCTGAGTGCCGGCGTCCAGAATGCGCTAGATGAATTGCAGGGAAGCTGGTGCGTCGTAATAAACGGAGTAACGTGCTGCTCGTCGTATGTTCTGCCAGAGTAGCAGTCATTGTCGCCGATTTCGGTGTAGGGCTTGCGGATATCGAGACCGGGCCTGTGGAGCGTGGCCAGGAGGCACGCCAATAGGAGTCGGGCGCCGGCCCTATTCTGGAGATTGCGACAGACGAATTCAATTCGGCTGGCTGTGTCGCTGCGCGGGCCAAGTGGGAAATCGATCTGCTGCGACGCGCGCCGGAGAGCTAGATCCAGGATTTCTGCAGGGGCAGGCATTCGTCGCCCTCCGGATCGTAATTCACCCAGAGCACCTCGCGTCGCGGGGTCTTGACCGAATGGCAGTTCTTTACTGGTGCATCAATATGCCGCCAATCTCGGTAAAGCTGGTCTAAGAGGGGACAGTGGTAACCGGAAAGGGCGACTTTGCCGCAGACGCCGTGTAATACCGCGGCGATGTGGCGATGGTGATCGTCAGTGAGTTCGAAGGCGTAGTCGGTGTGATTACCGCGGGATTCGTGGGGATACGGGGGATCGCAGTAAAAGAGCGTATCGTCGCTGTCGTAGCGTTGGATGACTTCGATGGCTGGAGAACTCTCAAGTTGCACGCGGAGGAGTCGCTCGGCGATAGGAGGCAAGTGTTCGACAGCTCCGAACCATCGAGATACGGCGGCCGCCATTCCCGACCGGCTGACGGAGCGGCAATAGGCCCACCGGCCCGATGTGGCGACCTGGGCGAAGCCGGTCCGGACTTGACGTGCGCGAATGTAGAAGCGCCGCGCGCGTTCGAGCTCCGAAGGCGGAGTCGTCGGCTCGGAGATCGCGTGCTCAAACTCCTCACGAGAGAAGGGCGTCAAGGTGATCGCCTGAATGAGGGCGTCCGTTTGAGTACGAAGGACCCGAAAGAAATTCACGACCTCACCGTCGATGTCATTGTACGTCTCCACAGGGGACGGTTCTCTGTTGAGGAGCACTGCCGCGGAACCCCCGAAAGGTTCGCAATAATGATGAGTCTTGGGTAGCAAAGGAAGAAGCCAAGACAGGTGATTGAACTTGCCCCCGTACCACCCGAACGCGATGAGTCTGGACATGTGGCCCGAATCCTCCGGTGTGCGCATCGATTCGAGTCCCTGCGCGACGGCGCGGCGGACTGACGCGGCGAGGTCCCGATGACATCCCGTGCAGTGGCAACATTGCCATAGGCACGCGCGTGAGCTGCTCTGCCATTGTAGCATTGCCATTCAAGCATGCTTTGGGCGCGCAGGCAACGATGCCCTGGATATTCTAGCGCACGGTGGACGAAGGGGCCGCATGTCAGGTGCGATATACTGGACCAAGGGTACGCGGAGCGGCCGCCTAAGACGGAGGGGGGATGAGCACCGTATTGACCGCCAGCCGCGAGGGGCTGAAGGAGTGGGCCGTCGCGGTGCGCGCGCTGGCCGAAGGACGGCACATCGTCCTGCTGCGCAAGGGCGGCATCCGCGAGGAGGGCAAGCGCTTCCACGTCGCCCATCGCGCCTTCTGGCTCTACCCCACGTTCGAGCACCAGCAGCCGGCCCTCGTCCAGCCGGCCTACCACGACCTGCTCGGGCACGTCCTGGCCGAGTCGCGCGGTCCGCGCACCGTGCGCATCGAGGCCTGGGCCGAGGTGACGCACGCCTTCGCCGTGCGCGACGCCGAGACCGTCGAGGCGCTCACCGGCTACCACCTGTGGACTGGCGACTACGCCGCCGAGCGCCTGCGCTGGCAGCCGAAGCAGCCGCTGCACGTCCTGCTGCTGCGCGTCGCGCGGCTGCCCGAGCCGGTTGAGCTGCCGCTGCGCGCTGAGTACGGCGGCTGCCGCTCGTGGGTCGAGCTGGAGCGGCCGCTCGAGACTGCGCCGGCGCAGCCGGTGCTCGACGCCGCGGCGTATGCCGCGCGCACGGCCGAGCTGGGTGAGGTCCTGCGCCGCGCCGAGCCGATTGACGCTGATCGCCGCGAGATGCTATGATGCCTGTTGGGCCGGTGGATGCGCTCCGGTTCGTGCGCCGACAAGACGATCATCGCGGCTGCTCACTGTGGAGCGCCGGGGTGAGGACTGACCGTTGCATCTGCTCGTCGTCGGGTTGAGCCACAAGACTGCCCCGGTCGAGGTCCGCGAGAGACTGGCCTTCACCCCGGCGATCCTCGGTCCGGCGCTGGCGCGGCTGCGCCGCTACGTCCTCGAAGGCGCCGTTCTGTCCACCTGCAACCGCGCGGAGGTCTACGCGCTCGTCGGCCACCGCTCGACGGGCGAGGACAGCGTGCGGCGCTTCATTGGCGACGCGCACGGCGTGCCGACGGAGCAGTTCGCCCCGTACGTGTACGTGCGCAGCCAGAACGACGCGGTGCGCCACCTCTTCCACGTCGCCAGTGGCCTCGACTCCATGGTCTTGGGCGAGCCTCAGATTCTCGGACAGGTGCGCGAGGCCCACGAGCGGGCCGCGCAGGCCGGCACCGCGCAGCGCGTCGTCGAGCAGCTCTTTCGCCAGGCCGTGACCGTCGGCAAGCGCGCGCGGACGCAGACGGGCATCGCCCGCCGGACGGTGTCGGTCAGCCACGTGGCGGTGATGCTGGCGCGGCAGATTTTCGGCGATCTCGGGCCGCGCACGGCCCTGATCGTCGGCGCCGGCGAGATGGGCGCGCAGACCGCCCGCGCGCTCACGCAGCACGGCGTGACGAGTCTGCTCGTGGCCAACCGCACGCCGGCGCGCTCGCGGCGGCTCAGCGCCGCGCTGGGCGGCGAGTGGCTGCCGTTCGAGCGGCTGGACGAGGCGCTGGCGCGGGCCGACGTCGTCGTCGTCTCCACCTCGGCCCGGGAGCGGGTCATCGACGCCGAGCAGGTGCGGCACGTCATGGGCGGGCGGCCCGGGCGACCGTTGTTCATCATCGACATCGGCCTGCCGCGCAACGTCGCCTCCGAGGTCGGCGACCTCGTGGACGTGTACGTCTACGACCTGGACGATCTGCAAGCCATTTGCGACGCCAACCTGCGCGAGCGCGCGCAGGAGGCCGAGAAGGTCCGCCGACTTATTGACGACGAAGTCGAGAAGTTCGCGCGCTGGTGGCAGGCGCTCGAAGTCGTGCCGACGATCGGCGCTCTGCGCGCACAGGCCGAGGGCATCCGTGCCGCCGAGGTCCAGCGGGCTTTGGCGAAGCTGGGCCACCTCTCGGAGCGCGACCGCCGCGTCGTGCAGGCGCTGTCGGGTGCCATCGTCAACAAGCTGCTGCACACGCCGATCACGAGGCTCAAGGAGCACGACGAGGGCCGGCTCTACAGCGTCGTCCTGCGCGAGCTGTTCGGGCTGGCGACCGATGCGGCCGAGCCTGGCTGGGGCGCGGCCGCTTACGGGCCGGTGGACGCGCCCGAGGGCGCGCCGGCCGAGCGGCCGCCGTCCGCTGCCCGGCCCGGGGCGTGAGCCGCCCGCCTAATCGCGGTTGCCTCCTGCTACCGTGGTGCGTCTGCCCGTTCGGCGTCGTGGGCGCCCGAGCTGAGTCGGTTCGCCTTGCAGTGAGCGCGCGCAGCACAAGGTAATACCGATTCGCCGAACACAGGCGTATGTGTGACGACCGTTCCGTAGGGGCGGGGGACAAGCCCCCGCGCTACGCTCGGGGCCATACGTACGGCCTCTGCCAGTGGAATTGGTATGAGCCGAGCAACCCGGGCGCTGCTCGGCGCGGCGGCCGCGGCCCCGCCGCCGAAGCGGCAGGGCGCGTCCCACCGACGCGCGCGCTGAGCACAGGGCAAGCCTAGCCGGTCGGGCGCTCCGCGGCGCGGCAGCACGAGTATGCAGCGAAGAGTCCGATGCAGCACGTAGGCAGCGTGGCCCTCGTCGGCGCCGGGCCGGGCGACCCCGACCTGCTAACGCTGCGCGCTGCGCTCTGTCTGGCCGAGGCCGAGGTGGTCGTATACGACCGCCTCGTCAGCGCGGAGGTGCTGGCGCTTATCCCGCCGCGCGCAGAGCGCGTCTACGTCGGCAAGGAATCGGGGGCGCATGCCCTCGACCAGGCCGGCATCAGTGCCCTGCTGGTCGAGCGCGCGCGGACCGGGCAGCGCGTCGTCCGGCTGAAGGGTGGCGATCCGTTCGTCTTCGGTCGCGGCGGCGAGGAGGCCGAGGCGCTGGCCGCGGCCGGCGTGCCGTTCGAGATCGTGCCCGGCGTGACCTCGGCCGTCGCCGTGCCGGCCTACGCTGGCATCCCCGTGACCCATCGCCAGGTGGCCACGTCGTTCGCCGTCACCACCGGGCACGAGGACCCGGCCAAGGGACTGGAGACGGTCAACTGGCCGGAGCTCGCGCGCGGCGCGGACACCCTCGTCGTGCTGATGGGCGTCGGCGCACTGGACGACGTCGTGGCCCGCCTGCTCTCCGCCGGCCGCGGCGCGGGCACGCCGACGGCCGTGGTCCGCTGGGGCACGACGCCGGAGCAGCAGACCGTGGTCGCCCCGTTGGCCGAGATCGCGGCCGCGGTGCGCGCGGCCGGCCTGCGGCCGCCGGCGCTCTTGGTGGTCGGCGAGGTCGTCGCGCTGCGCGAGCGGCTGCGCTGGTTCGACCGTCGGCCGCTCTTTGGCAGGCGTGTCCTGGTCACGCGGACGCGCGAGCAGGCGAGCCGGCTCGTCCGTCTACTGCGCGAGCAGGGCGCGCGCCCCATCGAGGTGCCCAGCATCGCCGTCGTGGACCCGGAGGATTGGTCGCCGGCGGACGGTGCGCTGCGGCGGCTGGGCGACTTCGACTGGCTGGTGCTGACCAGCGCCAACGGCGTGCAGTGGCTCTTCGCGCGGCTGGCGCACCTCGACGGCGACGCGCGCTGGCTGGCGCCGGTGCGCGTGGCGGCGATTGGCCCGGCGACGGCGGCGGGCCTGCGGGCGCAGGGCATCGTGCCCGACCTCGTGCCGGCCGAGTTCCGCGGCACGGCGGTCGCCGAGGCGCTGGTGGCCGCCGGCGCGCGCGGCCAGCAGGTGCTGCTCTGCCGCGCTGCCGAAGTGCCGGAGGAGCTGGCCAGCCTCCTGCGCGCGGCCGGCGCGGCCGTGCACGAGGTGGCGCTCTATCGCACAATCGTGCCGGCCGAGTCGGGGCCGCGCGTGCAAGAGGCGCTGCGCGCGGGGGTCGACATCGTGACGTTCACCAGCTCATCGACGGTGCGCAACCTGCTGGCGCTGGCCGGCGCGGAGGCGGGGCGGCTGGAGCAGGCCATCATCGCCTGCATCGGGCCGGTGACGGCGCGGACCGCGCGCGAGCAGGGCCTGCGGGTGGACCTCGTCGCGCGCGAGTACACCGTCGAGGGGCTCATGGCGGCGCTCGTCGAGTACTGTGCGCGCTGAGCGTGTCGCCGGGCGAGCCGCGCGTCCGCCGGCGGCTGCTAGGTCGCCGGCGCGTGGGACTCAACGACGGAGCCCCCACTGCCGGGTCCGCCGCCTCGGATGTCTCCGGCGGCCCGGGGTGGGGGCACTTCCGGCCTTGCCCGCTGGGGGTTGAGGCTAGCTCCGCATACTAGGAGCGAGCCTCGTGAGTGGAGTGGAAGCGCAAGCTAGTCGAGCTGGACCGCGGTGCTCCGGAGCACCTGCCCACCGCCGACGGCAGACACCCAGAAGGTGTTCGCGCCCGCGAGCCGGGCCACCTTCACGTGCGCATTGCCGTTGCCCTGGGCATTGGTCGCGAGGGCGCTTGGCGCGGTGGGTGCGGCGAGGGGACACGCGCCCGGGTCCTGGTTTACCCAGATGTCGTAGGTCGCGCTGGGCGTCCCGCCCTTGACCGCGACCTCGACGATCAGGTCCCCGCTATTGTTGGTGTTCATGACGGCGAAGCCGTACGTCGGCCCGCTAGGGGTGGCCCCGTTCGGGCAATCGTAGGTGGGATTGTTGTACAGGGCCGCCTTGCCGGCGCCCTTCTGGGCCAGCGCTGCCGAGGCCATGCCGGCCACGAGCAGCAGGCCGAGCGCGAGGCTGAGCATGAAGCGGTTCATCATGGTACACCTCCGGTGTCGATGTGTCCCGACGGCTTGGGTGCGGAGCACGGCACGACCGTGCGCCTCCCCGCGCACATCGGGGCCTGATCCCCAGGGGCGAAGGCCGCGAAGTCAAAGGTGGTGTGATGCTCGGGGTTCTGCTGGACACGCTGCCCGCCTCTTGGCGGGGCCGGTCCTGGGTTGGTCGGGCGTTTTGCGCTCGCTGACGACACCTCCTTTCAAGGAAGACTAATCTAAACTCTACTATGTTAAGTTGTCGAAAGGTGAAGAAAAGGTTGAGATCCGGTTGAGACGCTGCAGGTGCCAAAAGTGCGTTCGCGGTCAGGCCCGGTGGTACAATGTCCGCGGGCAGATGCCCCAGCCCACTACCGGTTGCGGCGTGCTACCCCCGCACGAGTGATACTGCTTCCCCGTGAATACTTGCGCATCGGGGTGGGACGACGCGGAGTGGAGAGGTCGCCCAAGGCGATCTCTCCACCAACCTTTTTGGGGGTGGGGCAGGGCGCGTCGATCAGGACGAGTTCAGGAAGTAGCGGTATGCAGGGGGTCAGCGCTATGGCTGTGACGAGCACTCTGCGCATCGGCGGGTCGCGGCTGCGCCGCCTGCGCCGCAGCGAGGCGCTGCGCACGCTCGTGCGCGAGACCGAGCTGTCGC
>JACQUS010000431.1 GCA_016210125.1 Chloroflexota bacterium
CTCAGGCACGCGAGGAGCGCTTCCGCGGCCCGTACAGCGCAGGGCAGGCGGAGGGCCGCACCGCCGTCGTTGTCGACGACGGTCTGGCCACCGGGGCGACGATGCGCGCGGCGGTGCGCTCAGTCCGACAGAAGCAACCGGCACGGCTGGTGGTGGCCGTTCCGGTCGGCTCGCGCGAGGCGTGCCGCGCGCTACGGGCCGAGGCCGACGAGGTCGTCTGCCTGGCCGAGCCTGAGCCGTTCTTCGCCGTGGGGCTCTACTACCAGCACTTCGACCCTACCGAGGACGCCGAAGTCCAGGAGATCCTTCAGCAGTCCTATGCATTGCGCCAGCGGAAGACGGAGGCCATCGGCTAGCATGGCTATCGCCATCGATCGCCATCCTTGCCGGGCCGGCCAATCCTGCTCTGGCACGCGCCCTCGCGGAGCGCCTGGGCCTGCGCCTTGGGGCCTGCGCGCTAGACCGCTTCCCAGACGGCGAGCTGCATCGGGGGAATCCAAAGGGGGCTTCGCCCCCTTTGGGAATTCTTCTTGGGGTGGGGTAACCCGGCAGGGCGATTTTCGACCGCGATCACGCTAGCAGGCACGCATGCGCTCAATCCGGGCGCGGAGGACGTCGCCATGGCGAGAGATCCGGTGTGCCACGTGCAGATCGACGAGCACGAGGCCAGCTCCCGGGGACTGTCGAGCACCTACCAGGGGCACACTGCCTACTTCTGCTCGAGCACGTGCAAGGAGCACTTCGAGCAGAGCCCGCAGCTCTACGCCGGCGTGGCCACGGCGGAGGACCGGGGGGCGGCGCGCGAGCTGCTCGAGATGCAGCGGGATCGGATCGAGCGCCTCGAGCGACGCCTGAGTGCGCTCGAAGCGCGCATCGAGGAGCTCGAGGAGGCCCACGCCGGCGGAATCTGATCCTCGCCGGCCAGCGCGCGACGACGGCTTCGCCTCGGCGGCTGCGGAGCGCGGCGGCGGGTGTGGCATCGCGCGTCCGGCGTCGCCGCAGGATCCCACCGTATGCCGCCGGCGGGCGGCGCCGGGCCGCACATCGCGGGTCGGCCCCCGTGACGGCCGGCGCAAATGCGCATACGCGGGCGTTTCCCAAGCGTTCACCTCCTGTTTACACAGCGCAACGCGAAGCGCAACCTGCTCCGCCGATGATCGCCAGTGACACGCGTGCTCCGCGCCACCAGCGGCATCAACGGCGGAGGAGAACAGCTATGCTCTGGCTTCACGCCTGTCACCGGTGCGGCGGTGACCTCACCGAGGATGGCATAAGTTACGAGGCATATGTGATCTGCTTGCAATGCGGTGCGATTCTGACGATGGACCAGGAGCTGGCCCTGCGCGCGGCGGGCCGGCGACGGCAGGTGACGAGCGGTGCGGCGTAGCGCGCGCACGGTGCGGCGCGCACCTCCCTGAGGGCACGAGCCGCGTACCGAGGAGCCCGTGAAGCTCGGCATCCTCGCGCTGGACTACGACGGAACGATCGCCGAGGACGGCTTGCTCCATCCCGACGTCCGCCGGGCGATCGACGATGTGCGTGGGCGCGGTATCGCCGTGATCCTGGTTACCGGGCGCATCCTCAGTGACCTGCGCCGCGTCGCCGGCGACCTCCGCTCGTTCGACGCCGTCGTCGCCGAGAACGGCGCCGTGCTCGCTTTTCCCGAGAGCGGCCACGCTCTCGTCCTCGGCCACGCACCGCCGCCGGCGTTTCTCGACGAGCTCACGCGCCGCGGCGTCTTGACCGACGTCGGGGCGTGTGTTGTCGAGGCCGACGCCGTACAGGCCCCCGAGGTCCTCGCGGCCGTCCGCGACCTCGAGCTGCCGCTGGCACTGGTCTTCAATCGCAGCCGGCTCATGGTTCTGCCGCAGGGGATCAGCAAGGCGACCGGCTTCCGCGAGGCCCTCCGGGCGCTGCGCCTGTCGGAGCACAACGCCATCGCCATTGGCGACGCCGAAAACGACCATGCGCTGCTCGAAGCGTGCGAGCGCGGCGTTGCCGTCGGGTGGGGCAGCGCGGCGCTCAAGGCGGCCGCGGACGAGGTGCTCGAAGGTGCGGGGCCGCCGGCGGTGGCCGGGTACCTGCGGCACGCGGCGGCACGTGAGCGCCTCGGCCCGCCGCGCGTCGCGCGCCGCCGGCTGACCCTGGGGCAGACGGCCGACGGCCAGCCGGTGGCACTCGCCGTGCAGGGGCGCAACGTGCTCATCGCCGGCGACCCGCGATCGGGCAAGTCGTGGGTCGCCGGCCTGCTCTGCGAGCAGCTCATCCTCCAGCGCTACTGCGTGTGCGTTATCGACCCGGAGGGCGACTACCAGCCCCTCCAGACGCTGCCCGGCGTCGTGACCCTCGGCGGCGAGGACCCGCCGCCGCGCCCGCGCGAGATCGCACGCGCGCTGCGCCATCCCGACGTGAGCGTCGTGATTGATCTCTCGAAGATCCGCCACGACGAGAAGCGCGACTTCGTTGTCGCGCTTCTACCGTTGCTCGCTACCTTGCGGCGCCGCACCGGACTACCGCACCGCATCGTTGTCGACGAGGCGCACTACTTCCTGCACGCGCCACAGGTCCGATCGCTGCTCGACCTCGACCTCGGCGGCTACACATTGGTCACCTACCGCGCCGCGCAGTTGCACCGCGACGTCCTGGCGGCCAGCGAGGCCATCATCCTAACGCGGGTGAGCGATCCGCACGAGGTGCAGACGCTGCGCGAGCTGGCCGGGCGTGAGGGGGCCGCCGAGGCCTGGACGGACACGCTGCGGAGTCTCTCCATCCAGGAAGCCGTGCTCTTCCCCTCGACCGAGGAGGCGCGCGGGCGTCTGCTGCGCTTTCGGCTGAACCCACGGCTCACGCCGCACGTGAGGCATCGGCAGAAGTACCTCGACGTGCCCGTCGCCGAGCGCGATGCCTTCGTGTTCGCGCTCGACGGCACGCCGACAGGGCAGTGCGCGCGCACCCTCAAGGAGTTCGCGCGCATCGTCTCCGAGGCCGCGCCGGCGGTGCTGGACGGCCACCTGCGCCGTAGCGATATGTCGCGTTGGATCGCCGATGTCTTCGGCGACTATCCCTTGGCCTCACGCCTCCAGTCGCTGGAGGACCTCTATCGCCTGCACCAGGCGCTCGACATCCAGGACGCCATCGTGCAGCTCATCGAAGAGCGCTACGCGCTCGGCGACGGCGTGGCTTGAGCACGCCCGCCGGCCGCCTGCCCCACCCCACCCAAAAAGGGATCCCAAAGGGGGCTTCGCCCCCTTTGGGATCCCCTCTTCATTCCGCCGTGCTCGCCCGTTGGGGCGATGACCAGCTCATATCTTTACATGCTTCTCGATCACGCGGTCGGCGATGATGCAGATATAGAGATCGCCATTGCTGTCGCCGTAGATGCTGTGCGGTAGGCTGCCGATCACCCGGCAGCGCGCCAGC
>JACQUS010000474.1 GCA_016210125.1 Chloroflexota bacterium
GGCTCGTTCAGCGTCGTCGCTCCGCCGCCGCCCCCGCCGACGAGCTGGGCGACGCGCGCGACGGCGACGCCGTCGACGGCCAGGCAGGGCAGCACGGTGGCCCTCGCCGCCGAGGTGACCAGTCCGACGTCAGTCGAGGGCGCCGTGTACGTCGCCGTTGTCAACCCGGCGCGCCGCACGATCTACCAGCAGATCTTCGCGGGTCAGACGCTCGCGGCGGGCCAGCGCGCGACGTACCAGATGAGCGTGCAGATCCCGACAACGGCGGCCACGGGCACGTACGTCGTAAGGGTCGGCGTGTTCAGCTCCGACGGGCGATCGCTCTACCACTGGAACAGCAACGCCGGCTCGTTCTCGGTGGTGGCGCGGACGGCGAACGGCGAGCCGCTGCTGCCGGAGGACGAGGCTGGCCTCGACCTCTCAAGCGCTGACGGCTCGCGCACGCCGGCGACCGCGGTGCTCCGCGTGACGCGCTGAACGCCATTCGCCTCCGGCCGAGGCCGGGGGTACGCAGGGGTCGCCTCAGGCGACCTCTGCGCTGTTCCGCGCGGGCCGGGAGCTCGCGGCGCCCCCGGCCCGCGCGATCATTGGGCCTTGGCGGCCACCGGCAGAGGAAGGTGCTGGTGGAAGGCCGTAAAGAAGCCCTCCGGCGAGAGCCGCTCCTGCCAGAAGCGCCGGCAGGCCCGCTGGAGGTCGCCGAAGTCATGCTCCGAGAGGCCAGCGTGGAAGGCGGCGACCTTCTCGGCCACCTGGACGATCTCGTGCTCCTCGACCCACACGCAGTACTGCTTCCAGTCGACGGCAAAGTCGTACGGCAAGACGCAGTCCGTGTTGACGAAAATCGGGATGCGACCGCACGACAGCGTCTCGTAGAGGCGATACGAGTAGTTGCCGACGCCGCGGACGCAGAGCACGTAGTCGCTCTCGACCATGTTCTGCACGAACTCGAGCCGGATACGCTGCGCCATCTCGGCGTCGGCCGCCTCCTTGAGGATGACCGGGCCGCCGAGGTAGCGGTCGCGGATGATGAAGTTCGTGTCGATCAGGCCGCTTCCGGCGAGCAAGCGCAGGACCCGAGCCCGCGTCGTATCGCGCCGCTTGATGCCCAGCGCGGCGGCGAGGACTTGCAGACGGCGCTTGAAGCTGCGCCCGGCGCGCTGCCCCGTGGAGAGACGCAGCGGCGCGGCCGTCGCCGGCGGGCCGGCAGCCCCGGCCCAGCCGCAGAAGCCCACGACCGGCCGCTCGCGCTTGGGACGCAGCGACAGCTCGCCGCCGAGATAGCGCTCGACCAGGTCCTCACTCCACGCCGGCATCGCGAAGTCGGCCGGCCGCCGCCGCGACGCGTGGAGCGAGGTGCGGAAGACCAGTGCGTCGTCCAGCGGCAGAGGCTCGGTAGAGTCGCTCCAAAAGAAGGCAACGACTGGCTTGCCGGCCGCGCGCGCCTCGGCCGCCAGCTCGTGGGCCAGCAGACGCGCGTCGGCGTCGCCGCGCACGTCCTCCCACGGCGCAGGGAGCAGCGCCACGTCGGCGTCGCGCAGCGTCTCCAGGGCGAAGAGCGACCGACCCTGCGCGACGTAGCGGTCGAAGCGCCCACTAGCGGGATTGCGCGGATCCTCGGGTAGCTTGCCCCAGAACGGGTAGAGCATCACGACATGGCGCTGGCCGGGCTTAACGAAGCGGCGGTCGGCGTAGATTCGCAGCATCGGCGCACCTACTTCCCACGCTGCATCGAGGGCCAGCGATCCACCAGCGCACTGCCCAGGACGAGGCCGGTCCAGGCGAGACCGCGAGCCAAGCGGCGGGCACAGTCGACCGTGCCCAGGAGCACACCGGACGAGCGGCTGGCTGCCGGCGCGAACAGGTAGTGGCGATAGGCGGCGACGGCGCGGTTCGGCGGGTCGAGCATGATGCAGTAGGCCAGGCGGAAGCGGTTGTAGTGCAGGTGCTCGTCGGGGAGTGGGCGCAGGATGGCACTCGGGCCGGCGAGCAGGCCGACGAGCGCCCGGCGCCACGGCGCCGGCGCGAGGTGCGGCAGGACCCAGCCCGGCAGCGGCGTGTCCAGCAGCGCCTGCGCACGCTGAAGCGCGAAGTACAGCAGCCCGGCGACGCTCCAGTGGCGCGCCAGCGCCACCGCGTAGGGCCAGTCGAGAGCCGCGGCCTCGCGCCGCACGAGCCGGTCCACGTCGGCCAGCAGCCGCAGCACGCCGTTCTCGTGCTTGGCTAGATGCAGGGACAGGAACAGCAGCAGCTCCTCGGCCGGCAGTGGCCGCAGCGGCGCGCGGTCGGAGCCGGCAGCGAGGATGCGCCGCCACAGGCGGGTATAGTCAATCGTCACGAACTGTGGGTTGTTGAGCTGCCAGTGCAGCTCAACAACGAAGGTGCTACCGCCCTCGTGGCGCACAAGGGGCACACCGTGGAAGCTGTGCTCCTCGATGCCTGGCGACGCCGGCTGCCCCGGCACGTAGCCCATGTCCCGCAGGACGGCGCGCGCGGCGAC